>CBDUSE010000015.1:0-28971 GCA_965369835.1 uncultured bacterium | reverse complement strand
CCTGACAACATCCACACAAAATACGTCACCGAACTTACGAGTCAGAGCACTAGTCGTTGCTTTCCTCGTCAACGACCTCGGCTTTGACTTCCCGGGCTTTCTTGCCGCTCTTTCGGCCGCCGAGGCCGGGGATCCGCTCGATCATCTCCTCCATCTTCACACCGGTGAGCGACTCGACGACCGGCGGAAGCTGGGCGATGATCTTGGTGATGTCCTGCGTCAGCTTCGACGCGCCCGCGCTATCGCCACCCGTGCTGACGATCACGATCTTCTCGGTGCGCGAGAGCGGCTCAGCGATCGCCGCCGCCAGCTTCGGCAGAGTGTCAATGAACATCTGCGTGATGGCCGCTTCATTATAGTAGCCCCACGACTCGGCCTTCTTGCGCATCGCCTCCGCTTCGGACAGCCCCTGCGCCTTGATGATGTCGGCTTCGGCGAGGCCCTTGGCCTTGGAGGCTTCCGCCTCGGCCTCACCCTCGCGGGCGGTCACGTCCGCCTCGGCGAAGCCGGTGGCGCGCGTCGCCTCGGCGTGGCCGGTGGCTTCTGTCTCCAGCTTGAACTTCTCGGCCTCGGCCAGCGTCTGCACGCGGTAGCGTTCGGCTTCGGCCGGCTTCCTGATCGTTGCGTTCAGCTCCTTTTCCCTGCGCTGGGCCTCGGCTTCCTGAACCGCGACGCGCTCCTTCTTCTCGACGACCTCGACGGCGACCTCTTCCTTCTTGACCTCCTGCATCCGCTTGAACTTCTGCAGGTCGTAGGCGACGTCGGCGTCGGCCTTCTTCAGGTTGATCCCGGCCTGGTACTCGGCCACCTTCATCTCGTAGTCACGGTCTGCCTCGGCGACCTTCGTGTCGGCCGCGTACTTGGCCGTTTGGCCGTCGCGGTTCGCCTCGGCGCTCTTGATCGTCGCGTCACGATCGGCCTCGGCCTGGCCGATCACGGCGTCGCGCTTGACCTGCGCGATGCGCGGTTTGCCGAGGGCGTCCAGGTAGCCCTGGCTGTCGCGGATGTCACGGATCGTGAACGAGATGATCGTCAGGCCCATGTTGGCCATGTCGCCCGCGGCCACTTCCTGCACGCGCTGCGCGAACGCGTCGCGGTTCTTGTAGATCTCCTCGACCGTCATCGTGCCCAGGATCGCGCGCAGGTGGCCCTCGACCGTTTGCAGCGCGATCTCCATGACCTCGTGGCGGCCCTTGGAGAGGAACTGCTCGGACGCGGTGCAGATCGAGACGTCGTCGCCCTTGACCTTGATCTGCGCCACGCCGTCCACCACGACCGGCACGCCCTGGATGGTGTAGACCTCCGGCGTTTTCACGTCGAGCGTCATGATCTCGAGCGAGAGCACCTTGTACTGTTCGACGATCGGCCAGACGAAGCGGCCGCCGCCCTTGGCGATTCGGTAGCCGACCGTCTCGTACGAGCCATCCGGCATGCGCATCCGGCGCTTGCGGCCAAAGATGATCAGCACGTCGTTTGGGCCGACCTTGATGTAGCGCTTTGCCAGCGCGTACGCGAAGATGACGAACACCAGGATGCCTGCTATCACGGCAATGGCAACCCATGCCGCCGGCGTCACCTCAGCGAGGACTAACAGCTCATTCATAACCTCCCTCCTCTCTCCTCGTGCATTTCAACGCGCAGTCGCGCTTCCTTCGTTACAATCGGCCCCGGGACTGCGGGGCTGTATCTGGGCTACTTAGTTCGCTCGAGGTCGCGGAAGCGTTCCTCGACGGACTTCTTGACTGTGAAGATCGCCTGCGAAGCGTCCACGATGGTCACCACTGTGCCGCGCTCGACCGGCGCACCATCCGCGTTGCGGGCTGGAGCGCTGAAGGTGGAGCCGCGGGCCACGTACTGGACCTCGCCGACGCCGCCGGCCGGGATCGGGGTGATCACCTGGGCTTCGCGCCCGACGAGCCGGTACACGAGCGGCTCGCTCGAGGCCTCGGTGGCCGCGAAGAGCTTGTTGAACGCGTGCATCGAGACCCATGCCCCACTCACGCCGAGCCCGAAGCTCGGCAGCAGACTCAGTATGCCCAACGGAATCGGCTTCGTGAGAATCACGCCGCTCAGGCCGAAGCACGTAAAGAACATCGCCACGATCATCGGGCTGAACGGCCCGAGCTGCGTGAGCGAGCCGTCGAACGCAGCCAGTTCCGCGTGCTCCGCGCCGTGGCCGACATCGTGACCCACGTCCACGTCGTGGCCCACGTCCATATCATGTCCGATGTCAACGTCATGCCCGACGTCGAGGTCGTGACCCACGTCGAAGTCGTGTCCGATGTCCACGTCGTGGGCGGCGCCGACATCGTGGTCACCGCCGAGCGACGCGAAGAACCCGGTGAACACTGCGTAGAGGCCGCCCAGGATCAGGAAGACCAGGTAGACGTGGAACAACCCGAACCCCTTCGCGGCGATCACTGGCGTCAAGGTCTCGGTCACCCGCTCAATGCCGAGTGCGACCGCTGATAAGAGATCAGACATGCGCGATCACTCCCCTTCGTCTTTCGCGTTCTCGGTCGGCGGTGTATCCGTCTCGCCTGAAGCGGCCTCCTGCTCCTCCCGGGCGACGCGTTCCTTGAGCAGCCGCAGCTCCTCGTCCACGTCGAAGTCTTTCTCCAGGTTGCGGAAGCGCTTCTCCATCGAGGCCTCGTGCATTTCCCGGTAGGCGTCGGCTTTGAGCTCGAGATCCTCGATGCGCTCGGCTGCATCCTCGAACGCCTCGGATGCGCTGGTCGTGCCCGGGCTCGTCATGACCTTGCCGACCGATTTCTGGATCTTCGCCCGCCGCTCCTGCGCGAGGAGCATGGACTTGCGCGCCCTCGCCTCGGCCAGCTTTTGCTCGAGCTCGCCCAGGTTGCGCCGGAGCGAGTCCACCGCCTCGCGCTGCGCCTCGAGCTGGATCGTGAAGTTGTCGGCCAGCTCCTGGGCGCGCTTGCGGCGCACGATCGCTTCGCGTGCGAGATCGTCGTCGCCCTTCTCGACAGCGAGCACCGAGCGACGGTCCCAGAGCTGGACCTCGCCGAGCCGGCTCTCGAGCTGCCGCTCGAGCAGCTTCTCGTCGCGCACGGTGTCGAGCACCTCGGTCTTGACCTGGCCGAAGTCCGCCTCCATCGCCTCGATCAGCCGGTCAAGCGTTTTTGCAGGGTTCTCCGAGCGCGCGATGAGGTCGTTGATGTTCGCCTTGATGATGTTTCTGACTCGCTCGATCAAGCCCATTTGAAGTCACCTCAGTGCGAGCCTGTTGGATCTTGCGATGATCTCAACCTCGAGTATGCTTCCGACTCGCTCAATCGGGCCAACTCAAAGTCACCTCGAGACTGGCTCGCCAGGCTTCGTGCTGTTCTTTACCCCGAGGACGCTTCCGAGTTGCTCGATCCGACCAGCTCGGAAGGTCACCTCGATCCTGGCGCGCCAAGGTTCGTTGATATTTTAGGCGCGGCCGCGCCGTTTCACAAGCGCGATCACGTACACTTCGTTGCCTACTCGACACTCGGAGGGGCTCCGCCGCCGGCCTTTTCCTTGAGCTGGAGCAGTTCCGCCTCGATGTCCGGCTCGCCCTCGATCTTTTTGAACTTGGCCTCGAGCGAATCGGTATTCAGCTCGGTGAACGCTTCGGCCTCGGCCTCCATGTCATCGATCCGCTCGAGCATCCGGTCGAACGCCTCGAAAGCGCCGGTGTCCGGCATGCGTGCCACGGTCTTGCTGATCTGCTTGGCCGCCACGGCACGCTTCTCGCGCGCGAGCAGGAGGCTCTTCTGGCGCCGGGCCTCCTCGAGTTTCAGATCGAGCTGCTGGAGCCCCTGCTTGAGCGCCTCGACCGCCTCGGCCTGCTTCTCCCACTGGACCGAGTAACTGCGCTCGAGGTTCGCGTGGCTGTTCTTGCGCCGGATCGCCTCGCGCGCAAGGTCGTCCTCGCCTTTTTCGACGGCGAGCATCGCCTTGTCGGACCACTCGGCGGCGAGCCGCTTGTTCTCCTCGTGTTTCGCCTTGAGCTTCTTCTCGTTGGCGATCGCGACCGCCGCCTGCTCTTTCGCTTCGCCGAGCTCTTTCTCCATGTCGAGGATGAGCTGCTTGATCAGCTTGCCCGGGTTCTCGGCCTTGTCGAGCAGGTCGTTGATGTTGGCGCGGATCATCCGCCCGACTCTTTTGAACACGCCCATCGTTCTGCCTCCCTATCGGCGTTTGAGGTGCTTTGAAGTGAGGCGACCTGTTCGCCGCCCTTGCCGGATCTTACCAGCATCTTCGCTGGGTACCAATTGCAACCGGCGTGCCACCGGGACGTGGAAATGGGAAGAGTGGGCCGGGCACAAGGCGCAACCTGCGCCACACCAGCCCATTATGAGGATAAGGAAGGGCGGGATAGGATCCGCAAGTGGCTTAGCAAGCAAAGCGATTGTTGGTGAGAATCACCGGAAAGCTGGTGGTGGTGACCAACTCGGGCGAACGGACCAAGAACCGGAGTGCGAGGCGAGTCTTCCAGCCCGCTGATGGTCATCAGCGATATATCGTTCGGGTCGCTCTTGACCGGTTTCTCGAAGGTTCAGGGCAATTGTCATACGTTGTCGGTCTCTCAAGATGACGGCTTGACGACCCCGGACCGCCTCACGACATACCGAGAGGATCATTTCCTACGAGCCCGCCTCGGCGGGTTTTCTAGCCCTATTAGGCCGGTGCTTCAGCGCCGGTTGAGCGGCCGCCGCTCACACCACCCGGAGCGCGTTTCAACGTGCTTGCCCGCCGGTGGCGGGTCTTCCCACGTGCAGGCAAGGCGCTTCAGCGCCCATAATTATGAGGAAGCCCGTTGAAACGGGCTCGAGGTGGGGAGGTGTAGTCGCCGATGTACCAGCCCTGAAGGACTGGCCTATGAGCAAGACAAGCCCGTTGAAACGGGCTCGAGGTGGGGAGGTGTAGCCGCCGATGTACCAGCCCTGAAGGACTGGCCTATGCGCAGAACAAGGCCGTTGAAACGGGCTCATCTCAAGACACGAAGCACCCCGCAAAACAAGGATAAGGTTGCTTATAATCATCGCATGGAGCTTGCGCCGAACTCGACAAGCTCGTCGAGGGTTCAGAGGAATTACCATAGGCTGTCGGTCTGTCGAGATAATCTGTTGATGACCGTGGGCCAGTGGCAAAGCGAAGATGCCGATTGAAGTTGGCAGAAGAGGATAGGCGAGAGGGCGCCACATGCACGATCGTCTTGGAGATGCTCCGTTACTCGACGCCGCGCCACCGCCTGATCGGATACCACACGCAGAGGACGTGTCCCTTGATGTTCTCAAACGGGACGAAACCCCAGGCACGGCTATCGGCGCTTGCGGGGCTGTTGTCGCCCATCATGAAGTAGTGGCCCTTCGGCACCGTGAAGGGCTCTCCCGCGTGGCCGAAGCGCCACGGCCCGATCAGGACGCTCTCCGTGCGGTGAGGGGGAAAGGGGCGCAGGCCGAAGATGTTGATCGGGTAGTAAGCCTTCACATACCCGTGTGGGCGCTCGGGGGCGGGGAGGTACGGCGTGTCGCGTCCGCTCTCGTCGGTGAGGCGCTTCTCGAGGTAGTCCGGCATCTCGACTTTCTCGCCGTTGACGTACAGCCAGCCTTGGCGGATCTCCAGCGTCTCGCCGGGCAGGCCGACGATGCGCTTGACGAAGTTGCGTGGCGGGTCGGCGGCGGCAGGTTTTGTGCCGTCCTCAGTGTTGATCCCGTTGGTCTTGAACACCACGATGTCCCAGCGCTTCGGCTTCACGGTCCAGAGGCGCCGGTCGCTCAGGGGGATCCTTGGCCCATAGGCGAACTTGTTGACCATGATGAAGTCGCCGATGTGCCGCGGATTCTCACCCGGGCGCGACGAGCCGTGGAGCGTCGGCTCCATAGACCCCGTGGGGATCCTAAACGGCTCGACGATGAACTGGCGGACCGCCAGCGCCACGACGACGGCCACCGCGAGCGATTCGACCGTCTCGATCGTGTGGTGCCAGGCCGTCTTGGGCGTGTGGGCCCGGACCTTTTTCAGGAGGGACTTGGCGATCTTGCGCGCTTCGTCCTTGCGGCGCTCTTTGCGCGCGCCCTGGAGCTTCTCGATGTCCGCCTCGATGCTGCGCCTGGTCTCATCGCTGATCCTGTGGCGGTAACGGCGCAGTTGAACGCGCGCTTCGCGCAGCACATGTTTCGTTTTCATACGCAGGCGTAGTCCCTCGTTGGTGTTCGCGGCCCGGTCTCGGCGCCATTCGCTTTCGTTCAAGTGGGGCGGGGAGAATGAGCGCGCATTCTATCAGCCACGTTCCTCGTTCACAAGCGGTTCGGTGTCTCGAGCCTTCTCTGTCGGGCTGCCGGAAAACCAAGACCCCGAGATTGGGACGCCTCTGTTTGCCTCGAACGATCCGTTTTTCTACTGGCCCATTGCACGAGCCGCGCAGCGGCGACTGTTAGTAGCCTCGGGCGCAAGCCCGTGGTATCCGGTGTCGCGAAAAAGACCTGAGCCCCGAAAGGGGCGATTGAGCCTGACGCTGCACTGTGTTGAATCGCCCCCAAGGGGCTCTGTTCTTTCTGTCGCCCAGTTCCACGGGCTTGTCCTCCTTCGCTGAAGCTACGGAGGACTGGCGCCCGTGGCTATTGCCAAACGCCCCTTTGGGGCTCGATGAAACAGCTAGCCGTCGGTCTTTTCCAGCAGCCTGCCAGGGAAGCGTGCGGCCCGTTCGGGGGTCGCCCGAAATGATCGGCATCACCGCCCCGCCCTACTTGTAGTGTTCATACGGGTGGGCGAGCGCAAGCAGGCAATACGTGGTCACCAGCGTCTTGTCGGTCTCCATCCATCGCTTCTCCGTATTGACCCAGTAGCCGTCCTTGTGCTGGCGCTTGGCCAGCTTCTCGACGAGCTCAGCGTACCAGTCGTGCTTCATGCCCTTGGCGTCCGTGATGCACTTCTCGCCGTACGCGGTGAACGCGCGCGACAGGGTGTGGAAGTTATAGAAGAGCCCCTGGAGCCCGATCGGGTAGTTCTCGTCGAAGCTCCAATGCTTCTTCAGCCACTCGACGGCCTTCTGCACTCGCTCGTCGTCCTTCTCGACGTCGCAGTAGATCATGCTGAGCAGGCCGGTGTAGGTCATGGACTGGTACGAGCGGTAGAGCGTCTCGCCTTCGGGCGCGTTCGGGTCTTCGCCCGCCTTGCTCTCGTTCGGCCGGTAAATGAAGCCGCCGTCGGTCTTGATGTTCTGGCATTTCTCGACGAACTCGAGCGCCTTGCCCCAGGCGGCGTCGTCCGACGAGAGCCCGCTGTCCTTGAGCGAGATCAGCGCGAACTGGAGGTTCGACATGTCACCTTCGCGCTTGCCCTTACGGTAGCCGAAGCCGCCGTAGCTTTGGTCGCCGGGGCTCACGCCCTCGCCTTTGTCCGCCTGGGCCTCCTTGACATAGGCTTGCACCTTGTCAATCGTCGGGCGCAGCTTCGGGTCCTGGATCGCCGCGAGCGCGCTCAGGGCGACCGAGGTGTGGTAGTTGGCCGCCCAGTCGTCTATGTAGATGCCGCCGTCGGGCTTCACGCATGAGAGGAGGAACTCGAGGGCCTTCGTGAACTCGGCGCTCTTCATCAGCTCGTCGCGTAACGGGCTCGTCGCCATGGCGCGGACGGCCAGCGCGGTGACCGCAGGCTCCATCTGCTTTTCTTTGGCGAACGAGCCGTCCTCGTTCTGCTGCTCGAGCAGCCACTCGATCCCCGTCTCTATCATCGCCCTGGCCTTGGCTTTCACGCGGTCCGCGGACGGGGTCTTGGCCTCTTCGGCCGAGGGGCTCTCGACGGCCCCGATGGCCGCGGCGCCATGTGCGAAAAGCAGGGCGATCGCGGCCACGATCGCGAGCCGAGAACTCGTCTTTGTCATCTCTTTCCCTTCCGTGAGCAGGGTGGCTGCTGGAACCTAGCATCGGATTTCCGGCCGGTCAAGACGCCACCTCCTTTTCCAGACGCAGGCCTGGCCGGACCAGTTCCCTCTTTCCCTTGACTTGGCGCGGCGGGGGGTCTAGAGAGCGCGAAACATCGAGTGCACAAGGCAACCTGGAGGCCAGAACGATGGTTGGATCAGTCAGGGTCGGCGTCATCGGCGTGGGGATGGGCGGCGCCCACATCCGGAGCTTTCTCAAGGACCAGGAGCGGATCGAAGTCGTCGCGATAGCCGACCTCGACGAGGAGCGCATGGGCAAGACGGTCCGCGTCTGCACCGAGGCCGGCGCGAGGGCGCCGCGGTGCTTCACCGACTACCACGAGATGCTCGAGCTCGACGAGATCGAGATCGTCGTTGTCGCGACCCCCAACTTCCTCCACGCGCCGATGGCGGTGGACTGCCTGCGCGCCGGCAAGCACGTACTCGTCGAGAAGCCGCCGAGCAACAGCGTCAAGGGCGCCCGGCAGATTCTCGAAGCGGTGCGCGAGACCGGTACCCGCTGCATGATCGGCCTGATGAACCGCTTTCGCACCGAGATGCGGCGGCTCAAGCGGATTATCGAGCGCGATGACTTCGGCGACATCTACTTCGCCAAGACCGGTTGGATACGCCGCCGCGGCATCCCGATCGGCTCGGGCGCGGGCTGGTTCGTTGATCGCGAGCGCGCCGGCGGCGGCCCGCTCGTTGACCTCGGGGTGCACGTGTTCGATCTGACGTGGTGGCTGATGGGGTGTCCGAAGGCCAAGTCGGTCACGGGCGTCACGTACGATCCCTTTATTCGGAGGCTTCGGGAAGCGAAGGCGAACGTCGAGGACCTCGCTGTGGGCTTCGTGCGCTTTACGAACGGCGCCTCGCTGTTCGTTGAGGCGAGCTGGGCGAGCCATATCAGTCACGAGCGTGGCTATTCACAGATCCTCGGCACGAGGGCCGGTATTGACGTGGACCTCTTTCCCGTGGGAGATAAGAAGGTCTTCAGCATGCATACGGAGAGGGAAGGGGACTGGTACGACGTCACCTTCCCGCAGTTCGCGTGCATTGACTGGCAGCCCGTATTGCGTAATCAGCTCCTCTACTTCGCCGAGTGCATCCGCGAAGGGAAGGAAAACATGGCCAACGCCGACGAGGGCCTCGAGCTCATGCGGATCCTCTACGCCATTTACGAATCAGCCCAAGCCGGCAAGGAAATCCGCCTCGACACTTAGCGGCAAGACCAGGACAATCAACCACAGATTTTCACAGATCCCACAGATCCGAACGCCCAATGCCGTTCCCGGCATTGGGCGCTATCTGTGCTCATCTGTGAAGATCGGTGGTTGATTTAGTAGACCATGCAGAGGGGGCGGTCGAGGCCGGCGAGGCGCTCGGCGATCTGAATGGCGTTGAGCGCGGCGCCCTTGCGCAGGTTGTCGCTGACGATCCACATGTCGAGCCCGTTCTCCTGCGAGATGTCCTCGCGGATGCGCCCCACGTACACCGGGTCCTTGCCCGCCGCCATGGTCGCGAGCGGGTAGAGTCCTTTGGGGGGATCGTCCACGACGACCACGCCCGGCGCCTTGGTCAGCAGCTCGCGCGCCGCGTCGGCCGTGAGCTTGCGCTCGGTCTGCACGTTGACCGCCTCGCTGTGGCCGCGCTCGACGGGCACGCGCACGCACGTGGCCGAGATCCGGATCGAGTCGTCGTGAAACATCTTGCGCGTCTCGTTGACCATCTTCATCTCTTCGGACGTGTAGCCGTTCGGCCCAAATCCGCCCGACTGCGGGATGTGCGGGATGCAGTTGAACGCGATCTGGTGCGGGAAGACCGCGGGCGGGTGCTCACGCCCCTCGAGCAGGGCCCGCGACTGTTCGTACATCTCGTTTGTCGCCTTGGCGCCCGCGCCCGAGGTGCTCTGGTACGTGGCAACGACGATCCGCACGATGTGCGCGGTATCGTGAATCGGCTTGAGCGCGGCGACCATCTGGATCGTCGAGCAGTTCGGGTTCGCGATGATCCCCTTGTGCTGCGCTATGTCCTCCGGATTCACTTCCGGCACGACGAGCGGCACGTCGGGCTCCATGCGGAAGTGGCTCGTGTTGTCCACGACGACCGCACCAGCCTTGACGGCCGCGGGCGCGAACTCTTTGCTGCGCGCGCCGCCGGCGCTGAAGAGCGCGATGTCAGTGCCGCCGAAGGCATCCTTGGTCAGCTCCGCGACCGGCACCTGCTTGCCCCTGAACGTGACCGTCCTGCCCGTGCTCCTCGACGAGGCAAGCGGGCGCAGCTCGGCGACAGGGAAGTCGCGCTGTTCGAGGATCGCGATCATTTCGGTGCCGACAGCGCCGGTGGCCCCGACGACGGCGACGTTGTAGGCGTTCTTGTTCTGCAATCGCATCGTGATGCTCCTTCGAGTGGATCTATCCGCTTTTCCGGGCGCGCAGCCCTGCCACGGGAAGTGTGGTGGCCGGGGAGCAGATCGAACGGCGGCGGCTTACTTCAGCTTCTTCTCGACGTCCCCAAACACGTCGGCCAGCGGGTTGACGTGAAACGTCTCGGTCCGCTTCGGCAGCTTCGTGTCGGCCCCGTCCCGCTCCGGGCGCTTTCGCCGCTTTGGCCGGGGCGGGCGCTCCGGCTTGGGGCGTGGTTGAGCTTTCTTGATCGAGAGGTCAACCTTGCCGTCGTCGGACACGGCCGTGATCCGTGCCCGGACGGTCTGGCCGACCTTCAGATGGTCCTTGATCTCGTTGACGAACTCCTCGGCAATCTGCGAGATGTGGATCAGCCCCTTGCGCCCGTCGGCTAAGCGCACAAACGCGCCGAACGGCGCGAGCCGCCTGACCGTTGCCTCGACGATCTCGCCCTGGCCGGGCAGCTTGACCTTTTCCTTGGCCGCCTCGGTCTCCTCGGCCGGAGACCCCGTCGTTGCGGGCTCCCCCGGCTTGGGAGGGGGCGCTTGCTCCGCCGCCGTCGCAGGTTCGGGTGGCGCCGGCGACGTTTCGGGCGCAGCCGAAGGCTCTAGCTTTTCCTGCGGTTCCTGGGATGCCGGCTGATCGGCCTCGGGGGGAGGGGAGGGTTCCGGTACCCCTTCGTCTTGCGGCACTACCTAAGGTCTCCTCTCGCTAGGTGTGCGAGGCTTCGCTTCGCCGGATGTGCGAGGCTCTTTCTCGAAGTCGAACACGGTCTCGCCGGGCTTGGCAAGGCGCAACTCTTCGCGCGCGACACGCTCGATCCCCTCGTCGGTCCCGAGCTCTTCGATTTCGCGCCGGCATTGCCGGACACGTTCTCGGGCCGCCTTGAGGTCTTCGCGAAGCACCTCGATTTGGCCTCGGCGCTCGTGGAGGCGGCGAATCCCCGGCACCAGCACGGCCACGCACAGGCATACCATGGCGACAACGATCAGCGGAAAGCCGATACGTGCTACTCTCGACGGAGATTTCTTGTTCATAGCGTTCCGCCGTAGAGCGCCTCGTCTCCGAGCTCCTCCTCGATGCGCAGGAGCTGGTTGTACTTGCAGACGCGGTCGGTCCGGCAGAGCGAGCCGGTCTTGATTTGGCCCGTGTTGCACGCGACCGCGAGGTCGGCGATCGTCGTGTCTTCAGTCTCGCCGGAGCGATGGCTGATCACGGCCGTGTAGCCGGCCTTATGCGCCATCTCGATCGCGTTGAGCGTCTCGGTCAGAGTGCCGATTTGATTGACCTTGATCAAGATCGAATTCGCCACCCCCATCTCGATGCCCCGGGCGAGCCGCTCGGTATTGGTCACGAACAGGTCGTCGCCGACGATCTGCACCCGCTCGCCGCACCGCGCGGTGAACTCCTTCCAGCCGTCCCAGTCATCCTCGGCGTGGCCGTCTTCGATGCTTACGATCGGGTAGCGGTCCATCAGCGCCGAGTAGAAGTCGGTCATCTCGCTGGCCGAGCGCTCGACCTTCTCCTCGGCGCGGAGCATGTAGGTGCCGTTTTCGTAGAACTCGCTACTCGCCGGGTCGAGCGCGATGAAGATGTCCTCGCCCGGCCGGTAGCCGGCTTTCTCGATCGCCTCGACGATGACCTGCAGCGCCTCCTCGTTCGACTGCAGGTTGGGCGCAAAGCCGCCCTCGTCGCCCACGGCGGTGTTGTAGCCCCTGTCCTTAAGCACCTGCTTGAGGTTGTGGAAGGTCTCTGCACCCATGCGCAGCGCCTCGCGGAAGTTCGGCGCGCCCTTCGGCACGACCATGAACTCCTGCAGGTCCACGTTGTTGTCGGCGTGCTTGCCGCCGTTGATGATGTTCATCATCGGCACCGGCAACGTCCTGGCGTTCACGCCGCCGATATACTGGTACAGCGGCAGGCCGGTCGAGAGCGCCGCGGCCTTGGCGGCGGCAAGCGAGACTCCGAGGATCGCGTTGGCGCCGAGTTCGCTCTTGTTCGGCGTGCCGTCGAGCGCGATCAACGCCTGGTCCAGGTCGGCCTGCCTCGTGGCCAGCATCCCCTCGACTTCCGGTGCGATCATCTCGTTGACGTTCGTAACCGCCCGCGTTACCCCCTTGCCGAGGTAGCGGTCCGCAGTGGCGTCGCGAAGCTCGACCGCTTCGTGCTCGCCCGTCGAGGCGCCCGAGGGGACGCCCGCCCGCCCGACGGTGCCGTCGAGGAGCGTGACCTCGACCTCGACCGTCGGATTCCCGCGCGAATCGAGGATCTCACGTGCAATAACATCAATGATTTCGCTCATGATTCCTCCGTGGGATGTGTGCCGCGGGACTCATCCCTCGGTTACGAGACTTATCCCGCCGCCACTATAGGAAGCGTTTAGAGGCGCCGCAAGAAAAAACGACCTGTTGCCGAGTGGCAGCTTAGATGAACTGCCCCAAAAAGTCGCGCGCCGCCGCTTCGAGATCCGTGAGCGACACCGCCGATTCCGCATCGAGGTAGCAGCGCGCCACCGGCTCGGTGCCCGAGAGGCGGAACATCAGCCAGTTGCCGTTCGCGAGCAGGTACTTCGCCCCCTCCGCCGAATCGGTCTCGGCGATGCCGAGCCGCTCGAGCGCGTCAGGCACACCGGCTTGAAGAATCTCGACGAGCTTTTGCATCTTCGCCTTGTCGAGGTGGACGTTGATCCGTTTGGTGTGGTACTCGCGGCCGATCGCCGCGAACACGTCGGCAAGCACCTGCTTGAGCGGCTTTCCTTCCACCGCCACCGCTTCCGCCATGAGCAGGCAGGCGTAGATGCCGTCCTTCTCGGGCACGTGGTCGTCCACCGAGAGGCCGCCGCTCTCCTCGCCGGCAAGGAACACCTCGCGGTTCTCCAGCAGATTGCCGAGGTATTTGAAGCCGACCGGCGTCTCGATCGCCTTCCCCCCGTGGTGCGCGCAGACGGCGTCAACGAAGTGGCTGGTGGCTCTCGTGCGCGCGACCGCGCCCGTCTTGCCTCGGTGCGTGTAGAGGTGGTTGGCGGCCAGGCCGATGATCATGTTCGCCTCGAGGTAGCCGCCGTCCGCGTCGAGGATGCCGAAGCGGTCGCCGTCGCCGTCGGTCGCCACGCCGAGCGCGCACGCCTTGTCGAGCACGATCTCGCGGAGCTCGTCGAGGTTGTCGCCGTCCGGCTCCGAGTCCTTCCCGCCGAACAATGGGTCCACGTAGTCGTTGATGACGACGGTCTCGATGCCGTGGTCGGCGAGCAGCGTGTCGAGGTATCCGCGCGAGGTCCCGTACTTCGGGTCCACAGCGATGCGTAGCTTCGCCGCCCGCAGCGCCTTGAAGTCAATGAGCTGCTCGATCTTGGCGGCGTAATCGGGCCGGGGGTCGAACTCGGTAATCGCGGCGGGCGTTGCTGCCACCGTCGAGCCGGGGCCTTCCTCGAAGATCGCCTTGACGTACTGCTCGATCTTCGAGGTGACCTTCGGCAGCGCGGGTCCGCCGTACGCCGGCGAGAACTTGATCCCGTTGTACTGGCTCGGGTTGTGGCTGGCTGTGATATTGATCCCGCCAGCGGCGCCGAGGGCGCGGATCTGGTGCGCAACCGCCGGTGTCGGTACGTCGCGGTTTGTGATGTGGATCGGGATGCCTGCGGCCGCGCAGACATCGGCGGCGCGGCGCGCAAACTCCCTTCCGAGGAACCGCGTGTCGTAGCCGACGACGAGGCCGTTCATCACGCCCGTCTCGAGCACGGTGCGCGCGATCGCCTCGGCCACGAGCGCCACGTTATCGAACGTAAACTCGTCGCTGATGATCGCCCGCCACCCGGAGGTGCCGAACTTGATCTGTGCTGTCTTACTCATCCTGCTGTCTCTCCAGCAGGCTGCTGAAGAAGGTCTGACCTCTGCCTGAACCGCTGAGCCCGAAAGGGCGATTGAGAGTAGCCACGGGCGCAAGCCCGTGGACGGGAGCGCCTCATGCCAACCGGAGCCCCTTCAGGGGCGATTGAGATTCCCCCGCCTCGACGAGCACGTCTCAATCGCCCCTGAAGGGGCTCCGGCATGTTGCGCGTGCGCGCTCGTCCCACGGGCTTGCCCTCCTTCGCCAAGGCTTCGGAGGACGAGCGCCCGTGGCTACTTCCAGACGCCCCTGTCGGGGCTTGATGATTCAAGTGGGCGTCACTCATTCTTCAGCGGCCTGCTGGTGATTCTTCGGGAGCAGGGCCTTGTAGATCGCCTTGCGGTCGAGGCCGCGTACAGAGGCCGCGTACCGTATCGCTTCCTTTCGCGGTACGTCAAGCACGCGCGCAAGGGCCTCGACGTGCTGCTCGAGCGGCACATCGCTCCAGTCCTCGCCCGTTGTGCAGCCGCCGACGATGATGACCATCTCGCCGTGGTGTTCGAGTGAGCCGGCGCGCTCGGCAAGTTCTGCGAGCGGCGCACGGATCACCTCCTCGTGCAGCTTTGTCAGCTCGCGGCACAGCGCAGCCGGGCGGTCGCTGAGCACGGCGAGCATGTCGCCGAGGCTTTGCGCGAGGCGGTGGCCGGCCTCGTAGAACACAAGCGTCGCCCGGTCGTATTGCAGCTCGAAGAGCGTTTTGCGGCGCGCGTTGGCCTTTGCGGGCAGGAACCCCACGAAGAGAAAGCGCTCCGTCGGCAGGCCGGAGAGCACCAGCGCCGCAACGGTGGCCGTCGGACCGGGGACGATCTCGACGGGGATCTTTTGGTTGATCGCGGCGCGGATGATCGTCGCGCCGGGGTCCGAGATGCCCGGCATACCCGAATCGCACACGAGCGCGATGTGCTTGCCCTGGGCGAAGAGGCGGCGGAACTCGGCGCTGCGCTGCGCCTCGTTGAACTTGTGGTAGCTCACGCGCGGGGTGGGGATGTCGAAGGCGCTGCAGAGCGTGCCGGTGCGTCGGGTGTCCTCGCAGGCGATGAGGTCGGCGTTGCGGAGCGCTTCGATCGCGCGCGGCGCCATGTCGCCAAGGTTACCGATCGGCGTCCCGACGACGACCAGCGCGGGCTTGCGGCCCATCTTACCCTTCCTCGTCCCGAAATGCCTCGGCCGCGGCGATCCGCCGCGAGATGCTCGGGTGCCCGTGCAGCAGCGCCTCGATGACGGGCGAGGGCTTGGTGTCGGCCAGGTTCTGCACGGACAGCCGGCGCATCGCCGAGATGAACGCGTCCGGCTTGCGTGTCAGCCGCAGGGCGAACCGGTCGGCCTGGCGTTCGAGCGCGCGCGAGAAGGCATTGGCCAGCGGCATCGCCACCAGCGCCATCGCGAGCAGCGCCACGGCGAGTACGGGAAATGAGGCGACGTCGTCCGCGCCGATGAACCCGAGGCGCTCCCCGAGCGCCTCGACGAGGGCGTGGAGCACGATCGAGGCGATGAAGAACCCGGCGAAGGTCGCAACCGCGCCGGCGGCGATCAGCTTCCAGATGTGGTTGTGGTAGTGGTGGCCGAGCTCGTGCGCGAGCACCGTCTCAATCTCGTCGTGGCCGAAGCTGTCGAGCAACGTGTCGCCGAGCAGCACGCGCTTGGTCTTGCCGAGTCCCGCGAGCATCGCGTTTGCCTTGACGGTCTTGGCGCCGAGGCCAAGCTTCTCGACCGCCACGACGCTCATCTGCACCCGCTCGACGAGGTGGCGCAGCCGTTCGACGAGCTCGTCGTTCTCCAGCGGCTCACGCTTGTAGAAGATCGGGATCAGGAGCACGGGCGTGAGCTTCGTGAGCACCACGACAAACACCGTCCACGCCGCGGCCGCCCACAGCCACCAGTATGTCTCCGTTGCCCGCAGCAGCGAATAGACCAATTCGAGGAACACGACGAGCACGATCATGTTCAGGCCCATTGACTTGAACTCGTCGGTAATCCACGCAAAAAACGATTGGCGCGAGAGCCCGAAGCTCAGCTCGTATTGGTAGTCCAGGTAATGCAGCGGGATGAGAATCACGAAGTAATAAACGATTGTAACGATGATGCCGTAGAAGGCGACGACGGCGAACGCGTTCTCGCTGATCCGTTGCTCGATGAAGAACCGGAGGTTTGTCGAAAACCCGAGGAAAAGGAAGAGAGCAAGCGCGGCAACCGTGGCGAGAATATCAATGAGGAACAGCCGGTTGTGGATCGCCTCGTAGCGCTTCGCGTCGGCGCGCTGCTCGTCGGTCTGCTCGGCGGCGGGTTCGACTTCGCCCTGCGAGGCCGCAACGGGCTGCTCTTCGTTCGGTTCCTTTGCCTCGGTCTCGGGTGGCTCCTTGGGTGACGCCTCCTCTGCTTCCTCGATCTCGGCGTCAACGAGGTCGGGGTGTTCGCGGCGCTGGAACTGCTTGATAATCCGCGCTGCGTCGGTGTCCTCGGGCGGCTCGTGCTGGGTCGGTTTGTCGTTGAAGAAGTCCGGCTGGTCCGTGCGGCGTGGCCGTGGTGGATCGCTGGGCATCGAGCACCTATTTGTGTCGCAAGAGCGTTACAACTTCGAGCCGGAGCAGCGCACGATGGAGCGCGGCTCGCGCGCGCGTGATATCCACTCCTTCCCGCCTCTCGGCGAGCCGTTGCTCGGCGCGGCGCTGGGCGTCGAGGGCGCGCTGCTCATCGAGGTTCTTCGCGTGCTCGCACACCGGCGAGAAGACCTCGACCTCGTCGTCCCGCACCGTAGCCAGTCCGCCGAGAATGCTCAAGTACTGTTTCTCCTCGTTCGCCGTGTATTCGCCGATGCCCCGGCGCAGTTGCGCGACCGTATCGTGGTGCTCGGGCAGCGCGGTGAAGTCGCCGCTAAGGCCGGGCAGCATCACGGACTCCACCTCGGCATCCACGATGCTGCCCTCCGGCGAGAGGACGCGCAGCGTGAGCTTTTGGGCAACCTGTGTCTCTTCGGCCATTGCTGCTACTCGCTGAGTTGCTTGGCCTGCTCGAGCGCGTCGTCAATCGTGCCGACCATGTAGAACGCCTGCTCGGGCAGGTGGTCCCACTTGCCGTCCACGAGCTCGCGGAACCCGCGTACGGTCTCCTCGCGCGGCACGTACCGGCCGGCCCGGCCGGTAAACTGTTCGGCGACGAACATCGGCTGTGACATGAACCGCTGGATGCGACGCGCGCGCGCCACGATCGTCTTGTCCTCGTCGCTCAGCTCGTCAATCCCGAGGATGGCGATGATGTCCTGCAGGTCCTGGTAACGCTGGAGGATCTTCTGCACGTCGGTCGCAGTGCGGTAGTGATCCTCGCCGAGCACGCGCGGGTCGAGGATGCGGCTCGTCGAGGCGAGCGGATCCACCGCGGGATAGATGCCGAGCTCGACGATACGCCGCTCGAGGTTCGTCGTCGCGTCCAGATGCGCGAACGTCGTCGCCGGCGCCGGGTCGGTGTAATCGTCGGCGGGCACGAAGATCGCCTGGATCGAGGTGATCGAGCCCCGCGTCGTCGAGGTGATCCGCTCCTGCAGCTCGCCCACGTCGGTGCCGAGGGTGGACTGGTAGCCGACCGCCGACGGCATCCGCCCGAGCAGCGCCGAGACCTCCGAGCCGGCCTGGATGAAGCGGAAGATGTTGTCAATAAAGAGCAGCACTTCCTTGCCGGTCTCGTCGCGCAGGCTCTCGGCGACCGTCAGCCCGGTGAGCCCGACGCGGAAACGCGCGCCCGGCGGCTCGTTCATCTGGCCGAAGACGAGCGCCGTGCGGCCGAGCACGCCGGACTCCTTCATCTCGAGCCATAGGTCGTTGCCCTCGCGGGTCCGCTCGCCCACGCCGGCGAAGACCGAGTAGCCGCCGTGCTCGGTCGCGATGTTGCGGATCAGCTCCTGAATGATGATCGTCTTGCCCACGCCGGCGCCGCCGAAGAGGCCGACCTTGCCGCCCTTGGCGTACGGCGCGATGAGGTCAATGACCTTGATGCCGGTCTCGAAGATCTCGCCGATGGGCACCTGCTCCTCGAAGTTCGGCGCGGGCCGGTGGATCGGCATGCGCGGCACGTCGGGCGCGATCGGCTCACCACCGTCCACGGGCTGCCCGAGCAGGTTGAAGATGCGGCCCAGCGTCGCCTCGCCGACGGGCACCGTAATCGGGCCGCCGGTATCAACGGCGTCGTCGCCGCGCACCAGGCCGTCGGTGGCGTCGAGCGCGATCGTGCGCACGGTGTTGTTGCCCAGGTGCTGCTGCACCTCGCAGATGAGCTCGCCGCCGATCCGGCGGTTCATGCTGAGCGCGGTGCGGATCTCGGGCAGATGATCGGAATCGAATCGCACGTCCACGACCGGCCCGAGTACCTGCGTGATCTTGCCGACGTTCATGGGCACGTTCTCCTCGGAGTCTTCGTCATGTCCCGGATGCCTAAGGCGCGCCGGCCGGCCACTACTTGAGCGACTCGCTGCCGACGACGACCTCCAGGATCTCCGTCGTGATCGCGGCCTGGCGCGTCCGGTTATACAGCAATGTAAGCGCGTTGATCATTTCGGCCGCGTTGTCCGTGGCCGACTCCATCGCGATGCGCCGCGCGCCCTGCTCGCTGGCGGCGGCCTCGAGCAGCACCTGGTGCAGCCGCCCCGCCACGAGCTGGGGCAAGAGCAACTCGAGGTGCTCGTTCGGCGCCGGCTCGTGCTCGGCAAGGCTCAGCGCCCCCGCGCCGGTGATCTCGAGCTCGACGGGAATCAGTTTCTCCTCGAGCAGTTGCTGGTGCAGCGTCGAGACGAAGCGGTGGTAGAGCACGAGCACCTCGTCCACCTCGCCGCTCAGATACATGCGCATGAGGCGGTTGGCCATGGTCGCCGCCTGGCGGTACGTCAGGGCTTCCAGGATCCGCACGTGCTCGCCGATGAGCTCGATGCCGTGCTTGCGGAAGTACTGCACGCCTTTCTGGCCGATAGCCACAACGGGCGTGTTCGCGGGGCTCGTCAGCAGCTTGTTCGCGCGCGCGAGTACGTTGCTGTTGTACGCGCCGCACAGGCCGCGCTCGCCCGAAACCACGACAAGGCAGCGCGACCGCACCTCGGCCCGCGGCTGCGCAAGCGGCGCCTCGTCGGGCGTGAGCAGCGGGTCGAGCCCCTCGACGACCGCGCGCAGGCCCTCGACGTAGCGGCGCGCCTTGCGGAGCTTCGCCTCCGCACGACGCAGCCGGGCCGACGCGACCATCTCCATCGCGTTGGTGATCTTCTGCGTCTTGCGGACGCTCTTGATGCGGCGTCGTATGTCGCGCAGGTTAGCCATCGTTTCCCGGTGCGATCAATCCGTCTTGGTTTCGGAGGTCTCGGACTTCTTGGCCGGATCCCCTTGCGGGGGCTTGGTGTTCGCTTTCTCCTTGCCGCTTTGCAGCACCGCGCTCGAGGCGAACGTGCGCTTGAACGCTTCGATCGCTTCCTTGAGTTTCGATTCGAGCGCCTCGTCAAGAGCGTGTTTCTCGATCAGTTCGGTGCGTGCCTCGGCCCGCGCGTTCACGACGAACTCGAGCAGCTCGCTCTCGAAGCGCTGGATGTCCTTGACCTCCACGTCGTCGAGGAACCCGTTGACTACGGCGAAGATCTGGATCACCTGGTCGGCCACGTGCATCGGTTCGTACTGCCCCTGCTTGAGCACCTCGATGAGCCGGCGCCCACGCGCGATCTGGTCCTGGGTCACCTTGTCGAGCTCGGAGCCGAACTGCGCGAACGCTTCGATTTCGCGGTACTGCGCCAGATCGAGCCGCAGCCGTCCAGCCACCTGCTTCATCGCCTTGACCTGCGCGGCGCCGCCGACGCGGCTGACTGAGTTGCCGACGTTGATCGCCGGCCGCACGCCCGAGTAAAAGAGGTCGCTCTCGAGGTAGATCTGCCCGTCGGTGATCGAGATCACGTTCGCCGGGATGTACGAGGCGATCTCGCCCGCCTGCGTCTCGATGATCGGCAGCGCCGTGAGCGAGCCTGCGCCGAGCTCGTCGTTGAGCTTGGAGGCCCGCTCGAGCAGGCGCGAGTGGCAGTAGAAGATGTCGCCTGGATACGCCTCGCGTCCCGGCGGCCGCCGGAGCAGGAGCGACATCTGGCGGTAGGCGACCGCGTGCTTCGACAGGTCGTCGTACACCACGAGCGCGTGCTTGCCGTTGTCGCGGAAGTGCTCGCCGATCGTGCAGCCGGCGTACGGCGCGAGGAACTGCATCGGCGCCGGGTCGGCCGCCGAGGCGTTCAGCACGACCGTGTAGTCGAGCGCGTTGTGCTCATCGAGCCGCTGCACCACGGCCGCAACCGAGGACTTCTTCTGCCCGACAGCGACGTAGATGCACACCACGTCGCTGTCGCGCTGGTTGATGATCGTGTCCACGGCGAGCGCGGTCTTGCCGGTTTGGCGGTCGCCGATGATCAGCTCGCGTTGGCCCCGGCCGATCGGCACCATCGAGTCAATCGGTTTGAGGCCCGTTTGCAGTGGCTCGCACACCGGCTGGCGCGTGACCACGCCCGGCGCGATCTTCTCGATCGGCGAGGTATGCGTGGTGCGGATCGGGCCCTTGCCGTCAATCGGTTGGCCGAGGCTGTTGATCACCCGGCCGAGCATCGCTTCGCCGACGGGGATCTCGACGATGCGGCCCGTGGTGTGCACCTCGTCGCCCTCGCGTATGTGCACGTCGGACCCGAGCAGGATCGCTCCGACGTTGTCCTCGCTCAGGTCGAAGACCATGCCGTAGACGTCGCCGGGGAACTTGATCAGTTCGCCCGCCATCGCGCCGTCGAGGCCGTAGATTCGCGCGATCCCGTCGCCGACGAGGATCACCCGGCCCACCTCGCTCACGTCGAGAAATTTTTTATACTTCTCGATCTGATCGGCCAGGATGCTCGTGACTTCTTCCGGCTGGATTTTCACGGCATTCACAGTCCTTACCCTTTCGCTAGTTCTTCCCGCAGGGCCTGCAGGCTCCCCGCAACCGTCGCATCGTACATCGTATCGCCCACCCGCACGCGCAGGCCGCCGATGAGCTCCGGCTTCACCTCGACTTGCGGAATCAGGGTGATTCCGAGCCGCTTGCCAAGGCGCTGTGTGAGCCGGGCCGTCTCCTCGTCGCTCAGCGGTGCGGGCGACTCGATGATCGCGATCTCCCGCCCGAGGCGTGCCCGGACGAAGTCGGCGAGCACCGGCGCCACCTCCGACAGCAGCGCGATCCGGTCGTTCTTGATCAGCACGCCGAGGAAGTTGCACACCAGATCAAGCCATCCCGCACGTTCAGCAATGCGCCCCATCGCCTCCATTTTTTCCTCGACCGGGATGAACGGGTTGAGCATCACGCGTCGCAGGTCGTCGCTGCGGTCCCAGAGCTCGGCCGCCTCGCATACCTCCTCGTGGACCCGGCCGACCTGCTCGGCCGGCAAGTTGCCGAGCAGCGCGTGGACATACCGTATGGTGAGCGCGTAATCCGCCATCGTCCGCCTAGAAGCCTTCCATCTCGTCCAGATACACCGCGGTGGCCTTGCGCCTCTGCTCTTCGCTCAGCTCGCCGCGCAGGACTTTTTCGGCTACTTCGACCACGAGCGCTCCCGCCCGCTCGCGCAGCGACTCGCGCGCGAGCTCGACCGACTGTGCGATCTCCCGCTGTGTTTTCTCGATGATCTGCTCGCTCTCGCCCCGCGCGCCATCGAGGATTCGCTCGCGCTCGCCCTCGGCGATCTCGCGGGCCTGGCTGCGGATCTCGTACGCCTCGCGGCGGGCCTCGTCGAGCTCATGCTGGGCCTTCTGTCTGTCGGCCTCGGCGACGGCCTTCGTCTCTCGTGCCTCGTCGAGCGAGTGCCGAATCCCTTCGGCGCGCTTGTCGAGGTGCTCGAGCATCGGCCGGAACAGCTTCTTGTTCAGGAACGCCACCAGCAAGAGGAAGCTCACGATCTGAAACGCCATCGTGGTGTTCAGATATACGAGCGCGAAAAGCTGCATGACGGGTGTTCCAATCATGGCTGCATCCCCGATCCTTTCGTGAGAGCCCCGTGGCGCCTACTTGACCACGAACATCAGCAGGAGCGCCACGACGAGCGAGTAAATCCCCGTGGACTCCGACACTGCCTGCCCGATGAGCATCGTGCGTGTAATGAGGTCGCTCTTCTCCGGGTTGCGCGAGACGCCCTCGCACGCGCGCCCAGCGGCATAGCCCTCGCCGACGCCCGGGCCGATCGCCCCGAAGCCCATGCAGATACCCGCGCCGAGCAGCGTCAGCGCGCGGACAATGTCTCCGCTGACTTCCGCAATGAGAGGTGGCATTGTCTTGTCTCCTTCGCCCGATTCCGTTTTCGTCAATGAGTCCGTGTGTTACACGACAAAGATCAACATAATGGCGATCACGAGCGCGTAGATCGCGGTCGATTCCGCCACGGCCTGGCCGAGCAGCATCGTGCGCAGGATCGCGGGCTTGTGCCGCACGTTGCACGCGACGCTGAAGACGCCGTAGCTTGCCGCGGTGCCCGAGCCGAAGCCGGGGCCGATCGCCCCAAACCCCATACAGAGCCCCGCGCCGAGGAACTTGCAGACCGTGATGATGTCCGACGAGGCCGCCGAGTCAAACGCCAGCAGCAGGGCGATGATGAGGGCGAAGATCGCCGACGACTGCGCCACGCTCTGGCCGAGCAGCATCACGGTGGTCACGTCGTTGCTCGCCTCCGGCCGGCGCCCCAGGCCGCGGCACGCCATCGCGTTGGCGAGCCCCGCGCCGATGCCCGAGCCCACTGCGCCAAAGCCCATCGCGAAGCCTGCGCCAAGCCGCGCCGCCGCGCCCGAGAGCCCGCTCCCCGGCAGCTCCACGAACAGCAGCACGATCGCCACCATGAGCGAGAAGATCGCGGCTGTCTCGGTCACCGCCTGGCCGATCAGCATCGTTCTGAACACCTGGCTGTAGCCGGAGGGTTGGCGGGCCGCGGCGCGCGTCGCCTCGCCGCCGCCGAGGCCGATGCCGATGCCGGTGCCGATCGCGCCCATCCCCATCGAGAACGCGGCGCCCACGTAGGCCGAGAAGGCAACGACGCTCTCCACCGGCACGTTCACGGCTTACTCCTTGATCGGTATCTTGATCGCGATATAGACCATCGCGAGCATCGCGAACACAAAAGCCTGCACGGCCCCCACGAACAGCCCGAGGAACAGGTTCAGACCGACCTGCACGAATACGCCGAACGGCAGGAAATACACCACCCGCATCAGCAGCGACACCACCACCATCATCACTACTGCGCCGCCGAGGATGTTGCCGAAGAGACGGAACGAGTGCGACACCAGCTTGCCGATCTCCCCAAGGATCCCGAGGATCACGCCGGGGAAGAACTTCACGACGGGGATGTCAATCTCGCAGTAGGTGCTCATGAAGTACTCTTTGAAGCCGGCGTACTTGATGCCGGCGGCGTGCGCGGTGAAGAACACGATCAGCCCGCAGCCGAGCGTCGTGTTTAGGTCGGATGTCGGCTCCTCGATGTGCGGCAACTTTGAGATGAACGTGAGCCAGTGGCCGTCCGGCACTTCGATAGCCCAGTTAAGGAACTTGCTGCCGACTACGTGCACGTTCGGGTCAAAGAGCGCCACGATCGAGCCGATGTACGCACCGAGGTACTCCCACACCTTCGGTAGCATCCCGAGCCAGTTCGAGACCAGGATGAATATGAACAACGTGGTAATGAGCGGGAAGTACTTGCGCGCGTTCACCCCGAGCGTGTCCTTGGTCAGGGTGTCGAACATGCCGACGATGACTTCGCCGATGCCCTGCACGCGCGATGGGATCTCTGAGAACCGCCTCGTCGCTTTGTGTGCGAACAGGAGAATGAAGCCGAAGACCACCCACGTAATCAGCACGCGGTAGAAGAAGACTGCCGACAACGGGGGCATCTCTGGTTCCCCGCCCTCGGCCTTGATTTCGCCGAGGTGGACCTCACCGCTGGCGAGGTCAACATACGGGGGGTTCTCGCCGATGTGGCCGAGCGGGTCGTGCTCTTGCTGTGCCTTGTGCTTCGGCGCCACTCCGGCAAGGATCACCGGCAGCAAGGCGATCGCCACGAGTATCCAGAACGTCCGCTTGCGCATCTTACCTCTCGGCGTCGGCGGAAGCCGTAGCCCGGCGCCGTCCCATCAGCAGTCCGTGCACGAACAGCACCGGATAAACGCTGAAGCAACCGGCGGCGGCCGCGATGAAGTTCCACCCTTTGGAGTGCACGACAACGGCGCCCGCGAAGATTACGGCTAGCCGGACAAGCGCTCCGAGCACGGCAACGCGGCTCTTGCCGCTACCGCTGCGCAGCAACGCCGCGTTGAACCGCGTCATCAGGTCGAAGTTGATTAGCCCGATGCACAGCCCGAAGGCCAGCCCCAGGATCACCTCGCGCCGGCCGATCGCCACTGCGGCCAGGAGCAACAATGCGGCCAACCGCAGAGTCCAAGCGACAATAGAGCGTTTGAAGAGCCTGATATCGTCCTGTGCGCTCACTGCCTGTCCTTCGGGAGGAGGAGCCGGAAAACCTGCAAGAAACCTGCTGCAATCCCTGCAAATAGAAGCACTAAGGTCAACGCGGGACCCGTACCGAGCCAACGATCAAGCAATACTCCTGCCAATAAGCCCCCTCCGATACACGCGGCGAGCAACAGACCGACTTCGCCCACAAGCGCCAGGTACTTCAGGTATCCCCCAGGCATTTCCGAATGCCCCTTCTGCCGGCCCGTAGTCTCAGTACGGCCGAGCTCGCGGAATTCTCTCAGGGCTGGAACCCTTCCAATCAAAGGGAGGTCTACTCGGGCTTTCAGGCTACGCATAGCCTTCGGTGACGTCAACTCCCAAGGGCGTTCGACCTCTGGTCGGCCGGGCCCTACTCGATACCGATGCGGGCCAAGATGCGGTCCAGGTCGTCGAGGGAGTAGTAGTCAATCGCGATCCGGCCCCCCTTACCTCGCTCGACGATGCTCACCTTCGTCCCGAGTGCCCGGCGGAGTTTCGCCTCCAGCTCGGCCACGTGAACGTCCTTGGGCTCCGGCTTCGGACGGATACTCGGCTTCGGCCGGGGCCTGGCGCCTGCGACCAGCGCCTCGACCTCGCGTACCGAAAGCCCTCGTTCGACGATCCGCTGCGCGATCCTCTCCTGCACCGAGCGGGTCGTCGCCCCGAGCAGCGCGCGCGCGTGCCCGAACGAGATCTTTTCCTCGGCGATCAGTCGCCGAATCCCCTCGGGCAGCGAGAGGAGCCGGAGGTAGTTGGCGACGCTGGCGCGGTCCTTGCCGACCCGCTGCGCCACCTGGTCCTGGGTCAGCTTGAAGCGGGAGGTCATCTGGTGGTAGGCGCGGGCGTGTTCGATCGGGTTGAGGTCGTCGCGCTGGATGTTCTCGATGAGCGCGAGCTGGAGCGCTTCCTCGTCGTTCGCCTCGATCACCAGGGCCGGCACCGTGTCGAAACCTGCTTTCTTGGCCGCGAGCACCCGGCGCTCGCCGGCCACGAGCTCGTAGCCCTCCTCGCGGCGGCGCACGGTGACGGGCTGGATCACGCCGCGCTCCTTGATCGAGCGGGCCAGCTCATCGAGCCTCGTCGGGTTGATGCTGGTTCGGGGCTGCAGCGGGCTGCGCTTGATCTGCTCGATCGTCAGGTCAATCACTTCACGGCCCGTGGAGACCTCGAGCTCGTCCGCGTCGCCGATCAACGCCTCGAGGCCCTTGCCGAGCGCCTTGCGCGTCATCGCCCCTCCTTGCGCGGCTTGACGTAACTCCCTTTGCTCACAGCGCACCATACCAGACGAGGCGCGGCGGCAACAACGCAAATCTCGCCGAAGCCGGGAGCGAGTGACGCGGCTTCCCGCCGGGCCTATATGCCGCCGGGCACGGTGCGCCAGATCTGCTCCGGCCGCTCGAGTTGGCGGGTGTAGAGCATGAAGTCTATGACCTCGTCGCTCACGCCCTGCTCGCGCAGCGCGAAGACCTCCGCCGCTTGCAGGTGAAACACAGTGCCGGTGCGCGAGATTTCCGAGATGACGTCCTCGTCGGGCACACCCGCCGCTCTGAGGCCGGTGACCTCCTCGACCGTCATCGGCACCGCGCGGTACAGCCTCGTCGCGGTCACCGTCTCGAGCATGAAGTCAATGACGCGGTCGCTTGCGCCGGCCTCGCGCAGGCGGCCGATGTCGGCCGTCGTCAGCGGCATCGCGCGCCGCGACTGCCGCACGGCCCAAATGAGTTGCCACTCACTTTCGCCTACTTTGGCCTTGGTGACGATCTCGTTGAGCGTGACCGGCACCGGCGCCGGCGTCACGGGCACGACCACCACGGGCCTTTCCCTGCCGCACCCGTCCAGCCAGAGCGCCGCGCACGCGCATGCCGCCGCGGCCACGATCTTCCAAGTGTTCGAACTTCGCGTTTTCATGATGGGAATCCCTCCAACCGATGTGACCCGTTCCGCCATGCTACGACAAATCCGTTGCCGCGCACAATGCTGCCGCCTATACTCCCGACGACGTGACCCGGTGCTCGATTCAAACGAAATGCCACGGAGCAGATGAAAGCGATCAGGTTTCTTCACGCTCTACTCACCGTTTCGCTGGCCGCAAGCCTTGCTTCTTGCACGCGCAGCCGCACCGGGTCCGAGCACGCGCCCGGCCCGGGCCAGAGCGTCAACCGCCGCATCCGGCCGCGCATTATCAACGTGCTGCCCTCGGCGAAGTCGGTTGGCATTTGCCGCCGCATCGAGATCGCTGTGGATTTCGAGGGCACGTTCAACGATCCGTTCGACAAGGACGAGGTCTCGGTCTGGGCCGAGGTCCGTGCGCCCTCGGGTATGCACGAGCATGTCCAGGGTTTCCTGTACCGCTACGACGGGGCGCGAGATGAATATCTCTGGCGGATTCGCTACTCGCCCCGAGAGTTCGGCGAACACGTCTGCGATGTCCATGTGCGCACGCGAAAAGGCGAAACCGGTACGGGGCCTTTCACGCTGAACGTGGTGGACGACAGCGCGCCCGGCTTCGTGCGGGTGAGCGAGGCCGATTCGACGACGTTCGAGCATTCGCGTGGCCGCTTTTTCTATCCCTTCGGGCAGAACGTCTGCTGGGCCTCGGACTACGAGTACTTCTTTGGGAAGATACGCGGCTACGGCGGCAACTGGGTCCGTATCTGGATGTGTCCCTGGAACCTTTGGCTCGAAGGCAAGGACGGGCCCGGCGTCTACGATCTCAAGGCGGCCGAGGAGCTCGACCGCATCGTCGAGCTCGCCGAGCAGTACGGCATCTACATCCAGCTCGTGTTCGACTACCACGGCATCGTCGCCGGCGACTGGGACCGCAACCCGTACAACGTCAAGAACGGCGGCTGGTGCGCGGCGCCCGAGGACTTCTGGCGCCACAGTGAGACGAAGCGCTCTTACCGTAAGCGGCTCGACTACATCGTCGCGCGCTGGGGCGCCTCGCAGAACATCTTCGCCTGGGAGCTCTTCAACGAGGTGGACCTTGCCCGCCGTGCCGACGACCGCGACGTGATCGCGTGGCACAGGGAGATGGGCGGCTACCTCAAGGAGATTGACCCGTACGATCACCTCGTCACGACGAGCACGGTGGGACGGGACAGGCTCTGCAAGCTCTGGTCGCTGGCCGAGATAGACTTCACCCAGTCACACTTCTACACCGGGTCCGTTTTCGATGCGGTGGCCCAGAACTGGTTCGCCAAGCGGGCCTACAACAAGCCGTATCTCGTCGGCGAGTTCGGCCGCGGCACCCAGGCCCATCACGATCAAGTGGACCCCGAGGGCATTCTGCTCAGCGCAAGCCTCTGGCTCGCGGCGACCACGCCGGCCGGCGGCAACGCGATGCCCTGGTGGTGGGATACCCACATTGACCCGAACGACCTCTACGGCCGCTTTGCCGCAGTCGCACGTTTCCTCGACGGCGAGGACCGACGCGGCCGGTGTGACGAGTTCTTCGAGCGGCGCGTCGAGCTTGGCCCGAACAACGTCATCCGGATGCAAGGGATCGCCAACCGAACCAGCGCCTTCGTCTATATCTACGATCCCGAGCGCATCCTGAAGCCGAAAGAGGCCGCCAGGATCGCCGCCATCCCCAAGCCGTTCGTGCTCACAATCGACGGCATGCTCTGGGGCGACTACACGGCCGAAGTCTGGCGCACCGAAAGCGGCGAGCTCGTTGACACCCTCGAAACCACCGCCAACACCGGCCGCCTCGAACTCCCCCTGCCCCAAAGCGACGAGCCGCTCGCCGTCAAAATCACGCGCATCGAGCCGGCCCCAATCCAGCTCGACCTCACGCCCCAGGACGAGTGATCGTCAGTCAACCAGCCGAAGAGCTTGACTTCCAGAACCTGGACGAGCACGATGGTTCCATATCCATTCGGAGCATACACTCCGCGGAGACAGGTCAATGGCCAGAAAAGCTGCACCAAAAACAAAGCGTGAAGATGGGGACGGTATCGTTGCCATCACTGTGCAAGGCTACAAGTCCATCTGCGATGAGACGAGAATCGATATCGCACCTTTGACCATTCTCGCTGGTGCCAACTGCTCGGGCAAGACAAGCATGATGCAGCCCGTCCTTCTGCTCAAGCAGACGCTTGATTCGCCCAATGATCCAGGTCCTTTGTTGCTCAATGGGGCGAATGTTGATCTCAGTGCTGCCGACCAATTCGTGCCGAAGCTGCCCGGCGGGGGCAAAAGGCCGACTGAGTTGTGCGTGGAAGTTCAGATCGACAGCAACCAGGCAATCGAGGTTGTGTTCGC
>CBDUSE010000014.1:0-28998 GCA_965369835.1 uncultured bacterium | reverse complement strand
TGCCGTGGATGCTCAACCTCGGCACCGACTTCCTGCGCCACATGTTTGAGTTGATCCCCAGCCTGGCGTTATGAGAACCGTACCAAACCAGAGTGCTGTGCGCGGCGGACGTCTTGAAGTTGTCTCACAAGATCGTTTCGTCGGGTCCTGGACTCGACGAAGTCGAGGGTGTGACCCAACGATCACTCATAAGCCATTGCTGCACAGTAGGACTATCAACTGGCAGGTCACACGTTTGCCTTCGGCAACAGCAAGACCTGCCGGAACACGCACTTTTGAGATAGCCTCTCTTCATCTACCGCGACCATCCGTCGGGGGGGCCCCCCGGGGCCCGCCGCCGCCCCACGGGGCGACAGAACAAGCCGGCGGGCCCAGGGGGACCCACCCTACACTCTTATGTCCCTTTGCGGCTTGGCGCCTTTGCGTGAGGTCTTAGTCCTGCAACTGCGCGGTGATGCGGCGGATGAGGGGGCCGGGGTCGGTGTGGGTGAAGCCGAGCTGGGCTTCGAGCTCGTCGAGGCGCAGGCGCTGGCCGTCGGCCCACAGGTTTTTGAGGAACTCGCCTGCCTCGCGGGTGGTGAACCATTTGGGGCCGAACTCGCCCACAAGATGCTGCTGGAGGCTGGCCTCGAAGAACCAGGCGCGCAGGTAGCGGGCGCAGTAGAAGGCGTGGTCCACGTCCACGAGGTAGTCGGCCGGGTCGTAGGCGACGAGCGTGGCGCGCGAGAGCCTCTCGGCGTAAGCGGTGGCGAGGTCGCTGTCAGCCGTTCCGATTCTGGCCGCATCGTGTGTGGCTGCCTGGTGTGTGGTCTTTGCGGGTGCGGCAGCCTCGGGCGCGGCGGTAAGGGCCGTATCGCCGGGCTGGGTGGTCGCGTCGTTGTGCAGGGTGAGTTCGTAGTCGAGCTTGGCGCAGTAGCGGCGCAGCATGTAGAGGAGGCTCCGGTAGGCGAAGCGGAGGTAGCGGTCGGTCAATTCACTGGGGAGGTACTCGTCCAGAAATTCGCGGTCGAGGAGCAGGTGCTCGATGAGGAAGGCGAAGGCCTCGGTGACGCTGTTGTCGCCGAGGCGGCGGAACTCGAACTCGAGGCCGGCCTCGGCGTAGCCGAAGTGGAGCGCGTGGCCGAGCTCGTGGAAGAACGAGTGCCAGTCGCCCTGGCCGCCCGACGGCGTGATGACGAGCATGATGCGGTTGGGCACCTCGATGGCGGCGGTGAAGGCGCGCGGGCTCTTCTTGGGGCGCTGGGCGATATCGAGGTGGATATGGCCGCCGGCGTAGATATCGAGGCCGAGGCTGCTCACAGCGCGCTCGGCGGTGGCGACAAGGTTTTCTGGGGGGAACATGGCGTCGAACTCGGGCGCGCGCCACAGGTAGCCGATGTCGCACCGTTCGGTCTCGTCGAGGCGCTGGCCGAGGCGCTCGGCGACCACGGCGCTCATCTCGCGCTCGTAGAGCGAGTCGGTCTCGCTCAGGAAGTTTACTGTCGCGATGTGCATGGCACTCAGGTCGAGCCGGCCGATCTGCTCGATCGCATCGGTGTAGCTGTCGAAGCCAAGGTCACGGGCGGTCTCGTGGTGGCGGTCAATGATGGCGCGAGCGAGCAGGGTGAGCCGCTCGACCACGACGCGGCGGGCCGCGGCGATCGTGCGCCGGCGTTCGCGGTCCGGTTCGTTGCCGAGCGTCACGGCCGACCGGCGGAACGCCTCGGTGCCCCAGGGGTAGGTCACCTCGGCGGTCGCCTCGAGGGCGTTTCGCTCGTCAACGAGCTCCTTGGTGCGGCCGCCGGCGAGGAGCTCGCCGACGAACGCGGTGAGGAACTCGGCGCGGCGGCGCTCGTCGCCCTCGGCGCGCTTGGCTTCGGCGCGCAGGTTGCTGAACAGCGTCTCGCTCGGCAGGTCGGCGTGCTGTGCATAGATGGCGGCGATGTTCGAGGTGTCGGACAGCCCGGCCCGCGTCGTGTACGTTTCGGTCGCGAGCTCCTTGATAAACTGCTCGGCGCGGCGGCGCATGGTGGCGAGGTCACCGGGGTTTTGTGTCCTGCGCAGCATCCAGCAGCGTCCTCTCCGCGTCAGTCGTAAGCCCCGTTACTCGCCGAGCTCTATCGTACGCTCCTCCGCCTCCTCGATGGAGCCCGGGCTCTCGTCAATGCCGCCCTCGAGTTGCTCGATGCGCTCCTCGACGTCCTCGTCCTCGCCAACGAGCCCGAGGTACCGCTTGTAGTAGGTGACCGCGTCGTCGGGCCGGTCCATCTCCTCGTCGTACATGGTGGCGAGCTGGTAGACGGCGAAGGGGTAGTCGGGCTCGAGCTTGAGCGTGCGCTTGAAGTACGTTTCCGCTTCGGCGTGTTGGCCGAGCTTGCGCATGGCCGTGCCGAGGTTGACGGTAGCGTAGAGGTGGTCCTCGTTCGCCTCGAGCGCCTTCTCGTAGTAGGGGACCGCCTTCTCGGGCTCATCGTTATTGAGCCTCAGGTTGCCGAGCAGGTTGTAGGGGTCGGCATCGTCCGGGTCGAGCTCAGCGGCCTTGACCAGGTATTTCTCGGCGGTCTGCATGTAGCGCTCAGCGACGCGCGTCTTGCCCTCGGTGCGCTTCGCCGTGGCCTTCTCGTCGTAGGCGTAGCCGAGGTAGTAGTGCCAGAAGGCGTCGTCGGGCTCGAGCTTCTTGCCCCGCATGAGCCAGGAGATCATGTCGTCCCACCGCTTGCGGCGCAGCTCGACGAGCGAGAGCTCGGCAATCGCGAGGGTGTATTGCCGATCGAGCTCGTAGGCCTTCTCGTAGTAGTCGGCGGCGGTCTCCTGGTCGTCTCGGGCGTAGGCGTAGAGCCTGCCAAGGTTATAGTAGGCGAACCCGAAGTCGGGATCGGCCTTCAGGGCTGCCAGGTAGAGCTGCTCGGCACGCTCGTAGTCCTCCTCATCGAAGCAGATGTTGGCGAGCTCGTTGAGGGCATTGGGCTCGTCGTCCCTCAGCTCGATCGCACGCTCGAAGGCCTCCTTGGCGTCCTTGTTCTTGCCCAGCGCGACATAGGTCCGCGCGAGGCCCAGGTAGCCGTCGAAGTCCTCCGGCTCGATCTTGACGTAGGCGAGGTAGTCAATCGCGGCCTTGTGCGGGTCCTCGAGCGTGTACTGGTAGAGCATGGCGCGTCGGTAGTAGGGGAGCGGGTAGTCCGGCTCGATCTCGAGCGCCCTGCCGTAGAAGGCGAGCGCCTTGTCGGCGTCGCCGAGGTCGGCGTTGCAGTTGGCGATGTTGTAGTAGGCGTAGGCGGCCTCAGCGTCGAGCTCGATGACTTGCTCGTACTGCTCGATTGCTTCCTTATAGCGCTCCTGCCCGTAGAGGGCATTGCCCCAGAGGTTGTAGCCCTGCGGATCGCTCGGGTCGAGGTCGGTCGCCTCGCGTGCGTACTCGATGGCGCGCCGGTAGCCGGCCTGTGCGGTGTAGACCTCGGACAGGGCGTGGTAGGCGTTGAGGTAGCCGTCGTTGTACTCGACGGCGCGCTTGAACGACTTGATGCTCTCGTCGGGCCGGCCGAGCCGGTTGTAGCAGACGCCAAGGTTGAAGTGCGGCAGGAAGTAGACGGGGTCCACCTCGAGCGCTTTCTTCAGGGGCTCGATGGCGGTTGCGAACTCGCCCCGGTCCATGTAGACGACGGCAAGGTCGTTGTACGCCTCCTTGTATTCGGGATCGGCCTCGATCGCCTGTTCGAAGAGGGTGATTCTCGCCTCGTCGTCCTCGGCCTCGAGCGCCTTGCTGTAGAGCTCGAGGGCGTTGAGGCTGGTGGTGGGCTTGGCGACGACGGTTTTTCGCTCGCTGCGCGTGGTTTCGATCCCCATGGCCTCGATGAGCTTGAGGGCGAGCTCGTCCTGCAGGTCGAAGATGTCGTCCATCTTGCCCTTGATGTCCACGGCTTCGAGCACCTCGCCCGTGCCGACGTCAACAAAGCGGGCGGTGATCCGGATCGCCTTGCCGTAGTGCTGGAAGCCGCCGACGAGCAGCACGTCCACCTTGAGGAACTTGGCGAGCTGCTCGGACTTGTCGCTGTCGAAGAAGTCGGTGGTGGTGAAGTCGAGCTCCTCCATCGCCTTGAGGATCTGCTTGCGCTCGACGAGGCGCATGTCCTTGACCTGGCGCAGCTTGGTGATGAGCGTCTCGGCCATCCCGGCACAGAGCCAGTCGTCCTCTTTGGCTTCCTTGTTTGCGTTCTCGAAGTCGAGGATGGCCACGCTCCTGGCGGTCATCTCAGCGGCGGCGGGGGCGCTGAGGCCGGCGAATGCGCAGCAGAGCACCAGGAATGCGCAGCAGAAGAGAAGGGAAAAGACTCGGCGCATCGGAGTTCTCCTTGCTTCCAGCGTCGTAAGGGTAGCCCCTTTTAGGCGGGCGGCGGCTGAGGCGTCAAGCCATTTCGTCCCGCAGCCACAGTGGTCATTTTCCTTGTCGCGCGGGCCGATGCGCTTTATCCTGTGGGCCGAGCGGGGGTAATCACATGTTGTCGGACGAGGACAAGCGCTTCTTGCTCCGGCTCGCCAGGGACTCGATGGCGGCGTTCGCCGCGGGCGAGACCTTCCGGGATCCGGCCGACGTACCCGAGGGCGTCCGAGCGGTGCAGGGGGCGTTCGTCTCGCTGCACAAGTCAGGGCAGCTCCGCGGCTGCATCGGCTACGTCAAGGGGATCAAGCCACTATGGCAGGCGGTGCGTGACCTCGCGGTGGAAGCCTCGGCGCACGATCCACGCTTCGCGCCGGTCAGGCCGCGCGAAATCGAGGAGGTGGACATCGAGATCTCGGTGCTCGGGCTGCTCGAGCGGATCAAGGGGCCGGCCGAGGTCGAGATCGGCACGCACGGGTTGTTCATTCGCTCGGCCGGGCGCTCGGGTCTGCTGCTGCCGCAGGTGGCGACTGAGCACGCCTGGGACGCGGCGAAGTTCCTCGATCAGACCTGCTGGAAGGCAGGCCTGCCGCCGGACGAGTGGCAGGACCCGAAGGCGGAGCTTTACCGGTTCGGCGCGGAGGTCTTCGGCGAGAAGGCAATGGGCCTCTGACTGCCGGAGCAAGCGGGCGTGACACAACGGAAGCCATCCCGCTGAGGGATGGTATCACTTTGGACAGTTACAGCAAGGCGTTATGGACCAGTACAGACCGAGCGAGATCGAGCCGAAGTGGCAGAAGTACTGGCGTGACAAGCGGCTGTTCAACGTCGAGACGAGCGATAGCGAGAAGTACTACGTGCTGGTGATGTTCCCCTACCCGTCGGGCGCGCTGCACGTCGGGCACGGCAAGAACTACATCATCGGCGACGTGATCGCGCGCTACAAGATGATGCATGGTCACACCGTGCTCAACCCGATCGGGTGGGACGCTTTTGGGTTGCCGGCCGAGCAGGCGGCGCTGCAAAAAGGGGTGCATCCGCGCGAGGGGACGCTCGCCAACATCGAGGCGGGTAAGCGGCAGCTCCTGACGTGGGGCACCGAGTTCGACTGGGAGCGCGAGGTCACCTCGTGTGAGCCGGACTACTACCGCTGGACGCAGTGGCTCTTCCTCGAGTTCTACAAGCACGGGTTGGCCTATCGGAAAGAGGCACCGGTCAACTGGTGCCCCGAGTGCCGGAGCGTGCTCGCCAACGAGCAGGTCATTGACGGGCGCTGCTGGCGGCACCCGAACGCGGTGGTCGAGACCCGCCAGCTCGAGCAGTGGTTCTTCGCGATTACGAAATATGCCGACCGATTGCTCGACGACCTCAGGAAACTCGACGGCTGGCCCGAGCGCGTGCGCACGATGCAGGCGAACTGGATCGGTCGCTCGCCGGGCGTCGAGATGGACTTCATCGAGACCCGAACGCAGAGGGCAATCCCGTGCTGGACGACGCGGGTGGACACGCTCTTCGGCGCGACCTACATGGTGATGGCGCCCGAGCACCCGCTTGTGCCCGAGCTGGTGAAGGGCACGCCCAAGGAGGCCGAGACGCTCGCGTTCATCGAGCGGATGCGCAAAGCGGACCTCGCCTCGCGCACCGACGAGACGGCCGAGAAGATCGGCTTTGACACCGGGCTCAAGACGACCAACCCGATCAACGCCGAGGCGGTGCCGATTTTTTTGGCGAACTACGTGCTGATGGGCTACGGCACCGGCGCGATCATGGCGGTGCCGGCGCACGACCAGCGCGACTTCGAGTTCGCCAAGCAGTACGGCCTGCCGATCCGGGTTGTGATTCAACCGCCGGAGGATGCGGCGCTCGACGGCGCGACGATGGCCGAGGCGTACGTCGCCGACGGCGTGATGGCCAACTCGGGCGAGTTCAACGGCCTGTCCAACTGCGAAGCCTGGGAGAAGATGGCCGACTGGCTCGTCGAGCGCGGCACGGGCCGGCGCGTGGTGCACTACCGGCTGCGCGATTGGCTCATCAGCCGCCAGCGCTACTGGGGCGCGCCGATCCCGGTCGTCTACTGCGACGCGTGCGGCATCGTGCCGGTGTCCGAGGAGGAGCTGCCCGTTGTGCTGCCGCATGACGTGGAGTTCGGCGAGGGCAACCCGCTCGTCAACAGCGCCGAGTTCGTCGAGACCGCTTGCCCCAAGTGTGGCAAACCCGCGCGGCGCGAGACCGACACGATAGACACGTTCGTGGACTCGAGCTGGTACTACCTGCGCTACATCAGCGCCCGCGACGAGACGCGCGCGTGGGACCCGGTGGCCGTCAACCGCTGGCTGCCGGTGGACCAGTACATCGGCGGGATCGAGCACGCGATCCTGCACCTGCTCTACTCGCGCTTCTTCATCAAGGCGCTGTACGATATGGGGCACGTGGGCTTCGACGAGCCGTTCGCGCGGCTTTTCACGCAGGGGATGGTCTGCAAGCAGGCCTACCACTCGACGCGCGGTTTCCTGCCGGCAAACGAGGTCGAGGCGCGCGACGGCCGGCTCGTGGACGCGAAGACCGGGCTGCTCGTCGAGACGACGCTCGAGAAGATGAGCAAGTCGAAGTTCAACGTCGTGCCGCCCGACGAGCTGATCGCGCAGTACGGCGCCGACACGGTGCGGCTCTCCACGCTCTTTATCGGGCCGCCCGAGAAGGACAGCGAGTGGAGCGACGCCGGCGTCGAGGGCGGGTTCCGCTTCCTCAAGCGGCTCTGGACGGTCGTGGTGCGCAACCTCGATCTGCTCGAGCGGTTCAACCGGGCGCCGTCGGTGGCGACCGAGGGACTTGAAGGCGCGGCGCGCGACCTGCACCGCGCCACGCACGAGACGACCAAAAAATTCACGGGCGACATGGAGGGCGACTTCCATTTCAACACGGCGATCGCGGCCTCGATGGAGCTCGTCAACGAAATCTACAAGCACGAAGCGTCCCTTCGACAGGCTCAGGGCAGGCCTGCGGAGGCGGGACGCCTGGGCCAGGACGTGCTCGCCGAGGCGCTGCGCAGCGTCGTCGTGCTTCTCTCGCCCATCGTGCCGCACGTGTGCGAGGAGCTGTGGTCGCGGATGGGCAACAGCGAGAGCCTCCTGCGCGGGCCGTGGCCGGTGGCCGATCCCGCCGCACTCGTGCGGGAGACAAGCGAGCTCGTGGCGCAGGTCAACGGCAAGGTGCGCGGGCGGGTGACGGTGGCGGCAGACGCCTCGGACGAGGCGATCAAGGCGGCGGTGTTCGCCGACGAGAACGTCAAGCGCCACACCGAAGGCAAGCAGGTGGTCAAGACCGTCATCGTGCCGGGCCGCCTGATCAACATCGTGGTGAAATAACGCGGGGGAAGGATGTTCCGGCTGGAGAAGCAGGAGCAGTTCACGATCGGCGTGCTCGTGCTATTGGTGGCGGCGGTGATCGTGGGGATTACGGTCGGCCGCAGGCCGCGCGAGCCGGGTGTGCCCGTTGACCTCGGAATGAACATGGGCCCCGCCGACAGCGTCCGAAACGATGAAGAGGCCGGGTCCGGCGCCGCGAAGGTGGTTGTCCATGTCACCGGCCAGGTCGAGGAACCGGGCACCTACGAGTTGCCGCGAGGCGCCCGCGTTGATGATGCGGTCCAGAGGGCGAAGCCGACCAGCGGGGCCGATCTCGATGCGCTGAACCTCGCGGCAAGAGTCTTCGACGGCCAGAAGATCGTCGTGCCCGCCTATGAGAACACGCCGCGCGTGATGCCGCGAGAGCGGGAGGACGACGCGGCCGGGAACGGCGACAACCCGATTGACCTGAACAGCGCGACGCAGGCCGAGCTGGAGACGTTATCAGGCATCGGGCCGTCACGAGCGAAGAGCATATTGGAGTACCGGCAGAACACCGGTTCCGGCGCGTCGAGGACGTGATGAAGGTGCCTGGGATCGGACCGGGCATCTTCGAGAGGATCAAGGACGGGATTGTCGTCCGCTAGCCGAGCGAGGACCCCGTGCGAACACTCTCTTGCTCACTGTTGATATGCGCGTTGTTGGCGGTGTCGTTCGTCGCACCGGCGCCGACGCCGTGCGCCATGGGCCTGGGCATGCTCAAGCCCTTCCTCGAGGCGTTGGAAGAGGAGCGGGATCTCGACACCGACCATCCGGCCACAGACGCGCGCCAGCAGTTCATCGTGTATGCCAAAGACGGGAAGCGGGCGCGGCAGGTCGTCGCGGTGGCCGTGCAGCGCCGGCACAAGGCGCAGCAGTTCTTCGGCACCTCGATCATCTGGAAGGAGCCTGCCGTGATCCTCGTCTACCCCGACAAGGCGGCCTACCACCGCTCGTGGGGCATGTACGGCACGGCGGGTGTGCAGCTCCAGGGCCGCTACCGAGGCAAGGGCGTGAAGGTCAAGCTCGTGGTGACGTTCGAGGGCGAGGGACTGCTCGAGCATACACTCCCGCACGAGCTGATGCACCTGCTCATCACGGACATGTCGAACCGGCACTATTTCGACGGCCGCCGGCGCGACGTGGTCGCTACGCCCGTGTGGATCCAGGAGGGGCTCGCCGAGTACATGACCGCGGGAGCGCAGCGGCGGAAGAACTTCGAGAAGCTCGTGTACTGGTCGCTGCACGAAAAGAAGCAGATCCCGCTGCAAAGGATGCTCGAACAGATGCCGTACGACCGGAACATCATGCTGCACTACGCGCAGTCGTACAGCTTCATCGCGTTCATCGCGGCGACGGTGCCCAACGGCCGGGTGCGGTTGCGCAACTACATCACGTCGTACAACGAGCCGAGGCTCGCGAAAAGCCCTCGGCGGGCATTCGAGCTGGCGTTCCAGGGCGTGGCGCCCTCGATCGAGGTGCTCGAGAAGCGGTGGCATGCCTGGGTCGCGAAGCACTACAGGCGCCATTTCGCGCCCGTGCTCCTGCGGACTAGGCCGACCGATAAGGCCCGGGACGCTTCCCCCGACGGCAAGATCTGGGTACAGTTCGACAAGCCGATTGATCCCGCTACAATGACCGCCAAGACGATGGCGCTGCGCACGGGCGACTCCAAGAGGCTTGGCGACGACGAGGAGAACCTGCTGCGGCAGGCGTCGTTCGAGTACGATTCGTTGCGTTCGGTGCTGCTCATCGAGGTGGCGGGCGGCCTCGATGCGGGGTGCGATTACACGCTGGCGTTTTCGGACCACGTGCGCGACACGCGGCAACACGGGCTGGTGGCGGAACGGTTCGACGAGCTGAAACGGGGCGACTGGTGGAAGAGCAAGAACGTGGAGCCGCTGCCCGGCCAGAAGCGAGCACAAGAGAAGAAGGAGAAGCCGCCGAAGCTGGTGACCTCGATCACGTTCACGACGAAGGCGAAGGAGACGGACGATGCTCGCGCTCCTGACTAGGCTTTTCATAGCGGCGGTCCTGCTCGTGGCGATGGCCGAGGCCTGCGCCGCGTGCGGCGGCGAGTCGAGAAGTGTCGGCAGTTCCGACGAGGGGGATGCGCCTGAGCACGTCGCCGACGAGGCCGGCCCGGAGGCCGGAGCCGAACAGCGCGAAAAGCCCGGCGAGCCGAGGTGCATGCTTGATGTGTTCCGGCGGCTCGAGGTAGGCGACTGGGTGCGCACCGGCTGGACGAACAAGGAGAAGCACACGCTGCTCGTGGTGGCGAAGACCGACGAGATGATCACGATCGAGGAGATCGTCGAGGACCGGGGGTTCAGGAAGGCGTGGACGCAGCTCGACGTGGCGCTTGAGGACGGCATGCTCCTGGCACTGCGCGAGCGGTTTGCCGACGGCACGATCGAGGAGCGCGAACCGCAGGTGGAGTCGCAGCGTGGCACGAGCGACCTGTTGCTCGAGCCGTTCCGACCCGACGGCCACGAGGAGATCCGGATCAAGCGGATCGAGGTCTTCGCGGCCGGCAAAGAGGAGCCGGAGATACGCCGGGGGCTGTTCCTCTGCCGGCGCTATAAGATTACCGTCGAGGAGGGCCGGTATGCACACCTATGGTTCTCGCGGATCAAGCTGCCCGACTACCCGGTCAAGATTCACTATTACGAGGAGAACTTGACGATCAAGCTCGAGGCGTTTGGCAGCGGCCGCGAGTCGGCGTTCACAAAGGTGCCGGAACCGCGCCGACGCAACCGCACGAAGGCGAAGTAGCGCCATGGCCGGCATCCGAGTCGCCAACCTCACAAAGACGTACTTCAAGGACGACGAGCGGATCGAGGTCCTCGACGGGGTCCGCCTCGAGATCCCGAGCGGCTCGTTCGTGATGGTGCTCGGCGAGTCGGGCTCGGGCAAGACGACGCTGCTCAACATGCTCGGCGCGCTCGACCGGGCCGGCACCGGCTCGATCGAGGTCGAGGGCGCGGGCGACATCTGCCGCATCAGCGACCGGGCGCTGTCGGACTACCGCAACCGGGTCGTCGGCCATATTTTCCAGACGTTCAACCTCAAGGGGATCTACACGGCGTTCGAGAACGTGCGCATCCCGCTGATCTTCACGTCGGTGTCGCCCAAGGAGGCGCGGCAGCGCATCACCGCGGCGCTCGAGGCGGTGGGTCTGGCCGACCGGATGTTTTTTCGGCCGATCCAGCTTTCCGAAGGGCAGTGCCAGCGCGTGGCAATCGCGCGGGCGATCGTCAACGAGCCGAAGGTGCTGCTGGCCGACGAGCCGACGGGCAACCTCGACCCGAAGACGGCGCGCCACATCATGGACCTGCTCGTGCGCCTGAACAAGGAACGGGGGATCACGCTCGTGATGGTGACCCACGACATGACGCTGCTCGACTACGCGGACCGGGTGGTGACGCTCGAGGGCGGCCGCGTGCGCGAAAACTCCGCTGGGGAGATCGCCGCGATCCGCCGCGGCATCGCGGCACTGCGCGGCGCAGGAGGGCTGTGAGCCGTGCACCTGGCGCTGGAAAAGAACCTGGCGATTATGGCGGTGCGCGACCTTGTGAGCAAGAAGGTGCGGCTCGTGCTGAACCTGCTCGGCATCGTGATCGGCGTCAGCGCGCTGCTGTTCCTGCTGTCGCTGACCGAGGGGATGCGCAAGACGATCCTCAGGGAGCTCGTCGGCTCGATCCCGATCACGGAGATGACGGCGACGCCGGCCGAGACTGAAGGGCCTCTGGGATCGTTTGAGATATGGGTGGCGAAACGAGGAGGCGTGCGCCGCGCAGAGGATGTGGTGGTCAAGAGGCGGTTGCGGGACGATTTCACCAACGAGACGATCGAGGAGGTCGAGCGGATCCCGGGCGTACGGCGGGTCTACGGGGTCAAAACGCTCAAGCGAGTGCCGACGAGCGTCGAGGGCTGGTTCTTCGGGCACGAGCAGGGCGACTTCTACACCGACGCGGTCGTCTTCGGCTATCCGAGAGAGCTGCTGGTCGGAGACGTCGAGGATCTCTCGGAGTACGCGTATCGGCCGGAAGCCGCGCTCGACGAGTTCCCACTGCACACCAAGTTCAGCAACGACGTCATGTGGTGGCTTCTGCAGTCGCGAATGAGGATCGCCGAGATGGACCGCAGCTATGTGCCGGCAGTGCTCTCGCGCAGGCTGGTGCAGGCGTACAATCTTTCGTTTGCGGCCGCGGAAGGGCTTGAGCTTCTCGAACGGGTCAGCGAGAAGAGCCTGATCGGCGAGTACATGTACGTTCGTTTCGGCAATCCCTCTGAGTTTATCATGCCGCAGGAGGACGTGACGGTGCGCGGCACGCTCATCAAGGTGGTCGGCCTGTCGGACCGTGTGCCGATGCTCGGCTTTGCCGTGCCGCCCGAGTATCTTGATCTCTGGGAGAAGGCGTACTTCACGGAGCCGCCGCCGGCGATGTACCAGCAGCTCGTCGTGCAGGCGCGCTCGGTGGCCGACGTCGAGCCCGTGCGCGCGGTGCTCGAGGCGAAGAAGATGGCCGTCGTCTCGAAGAAGGAGACGATTGAGAAGATCAACTCGGTGACGACGTTTGTCCGGTTCGCCTTCGTGCTGGTGGTCGCCATCATCCTGGGGATCACGGCGGTGGGCATCCTCAACGTGCTGACGATGAGCGTCTACGAGGAGCGGGTGGACATCGGCATCCTGCGCTCGGTCGGCGCACGCAAGGGGCACGTGCGGTTCATATACCTGCTCAAGGCGTTCATGATCGGGCTGATCGGGAGCGTGGCGGGGCTTGTGCTCGGCTGGGTGGCGATGCGTGGCGCCGATTCGCTCGTGCACGTGGCGCTGCGGCGGACGGCGTACACGCCGCCGTCGTTCTTCATCGCGCAGTGGGAATTCGTGGCGCTGAGCGTGGCGATGGGGATCGGGTTCGCGCTGCTCGCCGGGATCAGTCCCGCCAATCACGCCGCGAACCTCAATCCTTCCGTCGCACTCCGCAGCGCCTGACGCGTCGTTGCGTACGCAGTTGCCGGTCGCGAGCGCTCGGCAGGCAGGACGAATTGCGGTGACAGGTCAAGGCCGTAGGACGGCGACGACTGTAGCGACAGCCGTTTTCACGACCTGCTAGTCGGCGCGGTCCTTGACGACCGGCCTGTCGTCTTCCTTTTCGGGGAGGGCGGTGATGATGATCTCGACTTCGGTGCTGGCGGGGGGAACGACCTTCTCGTGGACGCCGAAGGTGGTGTCGTCCTTGACTTCGGGGATCGGGGGCTCGACGAGCGTGCTCGGATCAATGTAGAGGTTGACGATCGTGCCGGTGGCCTGGGCCATGAACTTGCCCATGTGGAACACGCTGCCGGTATAGGTCCAGTGGGTCTCGTTCATCGGGGCGCCTGTCTTGTGGTTCCAGATCCAGGTCTCGGGCTGGATCGTCTTTGTCGTGCCCGCATCGTCAGTCCATTTCACCTCGATCTCGACCGGGCTGCCGACCGGCATGTCCGGGTCGCCGACGCCCGCGCGCGGCTTGCCGCCGTGGCAGCCGAGGATCTTGAAGGCGACATTGAGGTAGGTGGGGCTGATCCGGGTGCGGAACAGCGCCTCGTGGGTCTTGCCATAGTCGGTGCAGAGCAGCACCTCGAGCGGCAGACATTGCTCGGTCTGGTTGATGGTGGCGGCGAAGCGGATCTGCTTCGCCTTGGTGTTGATGGCGATGCCATCGAGCGCGTAGGTATGCTCGCCCGTCTTTTTGAGCGGCGCCTCGCGGTCTTGGGCATCGTATGCCTCGCCGGCCAGGCGCTCCTCCTCGGTCAGGGCGCGCTTGCCGGAGCCGTTATCGCCCGGTTGTGGTCTTTCTCCACCGCACCGGCACCCTACGAGTGCCGCGATCACGAGGCCTATGGTCCAGGCGAGATTCCTAGCCATCGTGTGCGTCTCCTTCCTCGGGGCTGACGAGATCGCCGGCCGATCCTTCCGTGATTGTGAGGCCGCTCTTGGCCGCGAGGCGGCGGAGCTTGCGGATCTGATCGAGGTCGCCGATGAGGACCAGCACGTCGCGCGCCTTGAGCGTCTGATCCCCACTTGGGTTGAACGTGTAATGCGCCGTCTCGGCGTCGCGCACGGCGACGATGATCGCCCCGGTCTTCCGGCCGACGTCGGCCTCGGCGATCGTCTTGCCGGCGAAGGCGCTCTCTTCCTGGATCGTCGCCTCCTCGAAGCGGAGCGTGTTGCGCGGGTCGCGCATCATCAAGTCGAGGAAGGTGACCACGTTGGGCCGGAGCATGTCGCTCGCCATGCGCAGGCCGCCGATGTTGTTAGGGCTGATGACGGAGTCGGCGCCCACCTTGAGCAGCTTGGCCGGGGTGCCCTCCTCGACGGAGCGCGAGACGATCCGCATCGTCTTGTTCAGCCCCCGCGCGGTGAGCACGACGAAGAGGTTCGACTTGTCGTCGGGCAGGGAGGTGACGAGGCCCTTGGCGCGCTCGATCCCGGCCTGCACGAGTAGCGCCTCGTCGGTGGCGTCGCCTTCGAGGTCGCAGCAGTCGTGGTCAGTGAGCAACCGCTCGATTCGTTCCTTGTCGCGCTCGATCACGACGAAAGGCACCTGCATCTTCCAGAACTCTTCAATCACGTGGAGGCCGGTGTCGCCCGAGCCGCACACGATGTAGTGGTCGTGCAGGCGGTCAATTCGCTTCTGCATTTTTTTCCTCCGCAGCATCTGGTGGAGGTAGCCTTCGAGAATGAATCCGGTGGCGCTGGCGGTGACGAAGACGAAGCTCGTCATGCCCGCAGCGATAAAGACGATCGTAAAAACCTGGCCGGCGGCGTGGCCGGTTATTTCGATCGCCTCCTTGTAGCCGACGCCGAAGACGGTGATGATGGCCATGTAAGCGGCCGTCAGGGGGTTGTGCGCGCCGTCGAGCACGATGTAGCCGATGAACCCGATCAACAGGATCACGAGAAAGATGCTGACCGAGAGTGTGAACAGTTTGTGCAGGCTCATGCGTATACCCATCATGCGTGCCCTCCGAGCATCGCCCAGAACTCGTCCTCCGTCAACACCGGGATGCCGAGCCGGCGCGCCTTGTCGAGCTTCGAGCCGGGGTTCTCGCCGACGAGGACGTAGCTCGTCTTGCTGCTGACGCTGCCGCTCGGGCGGCCGCCGTCTGCCTTGATGGCGGCCTCGAACTCGGCGCGCGGGCGGCTGAGCGTGCCGGTTATTACGACCGTCTTGCCGGCCAGCACCTCGCCCGCGGCCTTGCGTTTCCGGCCGCGCATGGCGACGCCCGCCACGCGCAGCTTCTCGATCACGGTGCGGTTGCGCTCGCTCTGCAGGAACTTGACCACGCTGTCGGCCGTGGTGGGGCCGATCTCGTCGAGCGCCTCGAGCTCGTTGGCCGAGGCGGCCATCAGCGCGTCGAGCGAGCCGAAGGCGTCGGCGAGGATCTCCGCCGCCCGCGCGCCCACATACGGGATGCCGAGCGCAAGGATGAGCCGGTTGAGCGGGCGCGTCTTGCTCGCCTCGATGGCCGTAATCACGTTGCGGGCGCTTGTGTCGCCCATCCGCTCGAGCGCGGCGACCTTGTCGGCGTCGAGCGCGTACAGGTCGCCGTAGTCCCCCAGAAGGCCGTGGTCGAGGAGCTGATCAATCAGCGCCGGGCCGAGGCCGTCAATGTCCATCGCGCCGCGCGCCGCGAAGTGCGCAAGCTGCCGCTTCGCCTGGGCGGGGCACGCGACGTTCGTGCACCGGACAGCGACCTCGTCCTCGAGCCGCTCGACGGGCGCGCCGCAGTCCGGGCATTTGGTCGGCATGCGAAAGCGCTTCTCCCTGCCCGTGCGTTTTTCGGTGATGACCTTGACGACCTTGGGGATGATGTCGCCGCCCTTTTCCATCAGCACGGTGTCACCGACGCGGATGTCCTTGCGCCGGATCTCGTCCTCGTTGTGCAGCGTCGCGCGGGTCACCGTGGTGCCGGCAAGCTGCACGGGCTCGACGACGGCCACCGGCGTGAGCGTGCCGGTGCGGCCGACCTGCACGACGATCTCGGTGAGCCGCGTGGTCGCCTGCTCGGCGGGGAACTTATAGGCGATCGCCCAGCGCGGCGCCTTCGAGGTGGCGCCGAGCACGGCGTGCAGCTCGCGCCGGTTGACCTTGACGACCATGCCGTCAATGTCGAAGGGGAGCTCGTGGCGCCGGGCCTGCCACTCGTCGCAGAGCTCGAGCACCGCCTCGATGCCGCGGCGCACCGCGGCGTGGCGAAGCGTCTTGAAGCCGAGCCGGTGGAGCGTCTCGATCAGCTCATTCTGTGTGGCGAACTCGATCCCTTCGTGTTCGCCGACGCCGTACAGGACGATGTCGAGCCGGCGCTCGGCGGCGATGCGTGGGTCGAGCAGCTTGAGCGTGCCGGCGGCCGTGTTGCGCGGGTTCGCGAAGGGCTGAAGGCCGTCGCGGAGCTGCGCCTCGTTGACCCGCTCGAACTCGGCGCGGCTCATGTACACTTCGCCACGCACCTCGAGGAACGGGACCGCTTTGCCCGTTAGCACAAGCGGCACCGACGGGATCGTTCTGAGGTTGTGCGTGACGTCCTCGCCCGTGCGGCCGTCGCCGCGCGTGTAGCCGAGGGCGAGCCGGCCGTGCTCGTAGCGCAGGCCGACGGCCGCGCCGTCCACTTTAGGTTCAACCTCGTACTCGACGGGTTCGGTTGTGTCGAGCCCCTTGCGCACGCGCGCATCGAAGGCGCGAAGCTCGTCGCGCGAGTAGGTGTTGTCGAGGCTCCGCATCGGGAAGGCGTAGGTGACCTTCTTGAGTGCGCTCACCGGCTCGGCGCCGACGCGCTGGGTCGGCGAATCGGGGGTCACAAGCTCCGGGTGTGCCGCCTCGAGCTCGACAAGCTCGCGCATGAGGGCGTCGTACTCGGCGTCGGAGATCTCGGGACTGTCCTCGACGTAGTACTTGCGGTTGTGACGGCGGATCTCGGCGCGGAGCTTCTCAATCCGCTTCCGAACGTCCCCCTTCGTCATGGTCCGACCGCTCCTGTTCATTGCGGTTGCCCCGGCGGTTCTCGATGGATGCCGCTACGGCAACGAGCCCGCCGATTGCGGCGCCGACCGCGTCGGCGATGACGTCGCCCACCTCGGCGTCGCGGCCGACCAGGTGCTGCCACCCTTCAAGCAGCGCGCCGTACGCGATAGCCCCGAGCAGCCCGGCGCCAATGAGCGCGCCTCGGCTCCTCGCCGGCCACAACGCCCGGACGGCAAGCGCGCCGAGAACCGCATATGCAAGCCCGTGACAGATTTTATCGGGGCCGAGGGGGAAGTCAACCTTGCGGCCTTCGGGGAGCGGCACGCTCGAGGCGACGAAGAGGACCACGAGCCATACGGCCAGGCTCGGCCATGGCTTGAGCAATGTTGAGACGATACGGACGAGCGCCTTCACTTGCCGAGCGCAAGGCGCATGGCGAGCACGTTGGGCAGGCCCGCGTCCAGGATTTTTTGCTGGGTCGCCTGTACGTTGTAGGGCACGCGCTTGAAGTGGATCGTGTTCTCGATCATGTCGTAAATCGCATACGAGGCGGCCGGGTTATTGTCGCGCGGCTGGCCGACGCTGCCGACGTTGACGACGTAGCGGTGGCCCGCCTGGATGCGCACCCGGCTGCTTCGGCTCACGGTGATCATGTCGCCGGCAATGAAGACGCCGGGGATGTGCGAGTGCCCGATGAAACAGACGGTGTCGCGCTGGTGCTGGAAGTGTTCCTCGGCCTCGTAGGCGCTAAAGATGTAGCCCCACTGCTCGGGCTTGTGCAGGGTGCCGTGGACCATCGTGAAGCTCTCGATCCGCGTGATGTACGGAAGCCCGCGCAGGTACTCGAGCGAATCGTCGTCAAGCTGCTGGGCGGTCCACTCGACCGCGGCGCGCGCGGGCGCGTTGAAGTTCTCCGGGTCGGTGGCGCCCACGACCGCCGCGTCGTGGTTGCCAATGACGCACGGAATGTCGAGCTCGCGGATCTTCGCTACGACCTCGCGCGGCTCGGCGTTGTAGCCCACCAGGTCGCCGCCGCAGATGATGCGGTCCACACCTTCGGCTTCGATTGAGGCGAGCACCACGTCGAGCGCGGCGAGGTTGGCGTGCACGTCGCTGATGATGGCGATCTTCATCCGTCTCGATCTTGGGTCCGGCTCCAGTTCACGGGAGAGCTTTGGGCGGGAAGGCTAGCCGATCGGCGGGCAGAACGCAACGTCCATCTTGGGCCGCGGCTTTGGTGGGGTCAGAAGCGGACGCCGAACTCGGTGAACTCGCCGGTCGCCTCCTCCCACTCGATCTTCGTGTTGCGAACGTAGGTATTGAAGTATTCGCGCAGTTCGCGCATGAACTGCTCGAGCGCTTCCTCGGCGCCCTCGGCGACGATCTCGACCCGGCCGTCGTAGAGGTTCTTGGCCCATCCCGTAAGGCCCGCGCGCATGGCGAGGCGGATGGCCGTGTAGCGGAAACCGACGCCCTGGACGAGACCGGAGAAGTAAGCATGCACGCGTTTCATCGCGAACCCGGGCGAGATGAGATGACTGCATGAACAATCGGGGCGACTGTCACTTGTTTGAACCGTCAGCCCAAGTCATTGTGCCACTCGTGGGCCTGTTCCTCCGATCGCCGGAGCCACATATTCATCACTGTGGATCGCTTTGGCACGGCACTCCGCGTGATAGCTCTACAGAGGCATCCAGTAGCCAAGAGGTGCATCGAGCGGCGAAATCGAGTTGAGCTCCTGTGGGTAGAGGTCTTGCCAATTATCGAGATTCGTGTGCATCGCCCAAGCGGACAAGGCGCCCAGCGCAGCATCGCGCTCATGATCGCTCGCACCGTTGACATTGCCATCGAAGTACTGCGCAAGGTCTGCAAGCGCGATCTGGCCAACCGGTTGGGCTACATTCGCAGGGCTCAAGAGCCAAAGCATGGCCTTGGGATGGGATTCGGTCAGTGGCAGGTTATGATACTTCTGGCGCAGAAGCATCGCCACAAGTATCCCTTGGACCAAACAAGCCCCCCTTAATGAATTGACATGGTTCACCGTGCTTCCGCTCCCGCCCCGTTGCACTACCCGCCTGCGCAGATCAGCATCGACTTGGCGGTCTCCATCAGTTCGCCAGAAGAGGGGTGCATCGATCCCCGCGGCAAGAGGCTTTTCCCCAGCGAGCACCGTCATTGAAGCATCTACAGCCTCTTGGGCGTTATCGGTGAAGCCTCTTGCGGTAACATTGAAGGGCAAACCGTTTCCGTGGACCACACACCACCCGAAGGCTCCGGCGCCGCCGGGGTCGAATCCAATGTATCGCATGTCGTTTCCCCCTTCACCGCTGCCGCTTGTCCAGTCCGTTGATCAGCCCGCTGATCATCTTCGCCATGTCTTCGAGCTCACCGCGCAAGGAGGCATGTATCCCTTCATCAATCAGCTTCCGCCGCCTGCCGACTTCCAGCAGCGGGACGCACTCCTGGACCGATCCTCGTGCGATGGTGAAGAAGTTCCGGCGGTCCGCCTTCGTGAACCGGCCATTGCCTTCGGCCAAGTTGGTCGCGATCGACAGTGCCGCGCGGTTGAGTTGGTTCGACAGGAATCCGTAGCCTCGTGCGAACCCCTCGGTCAGTCCTGCGACCCGGTCGGCGAAGTCTACGGCCCTTTGATAAACGTGTAGGTTCTCGAGCATGAAGGCCATGGCGCAGTTCCCGAGCAGGTGAACAGGAGAGCAGGAGACCGCAGTGGAACAGGCTCATCAACTCTCTGTCGGCTTCTCTGGCCGCCGTGCTCTCCGCCGTCTCGCCTGTTCGCCTGCTCTACTATTCCACTGCTCTACCAGCTTTCGCCGAAGGCGAAAGCTGGTCGGGGTGAGTGGACTCGAACCACCGGCCCCTGCCACCCGAAGACAGTGCTCTAAACCAACTGAGCTACACCCCGATTGTGCGCGTGGGGCCGCCGCGAGCCTGGCGCCGTACGACCCACGTGTATGGTTATGTGTATGATATCGGCGCGGCCGTGTCAACCTTGAATGAGTCGGCGCGGGGGCAACGGCCTTTCGGGACGCAGCTTGTGGGCACACAAACGCCGGCGACCGTCCCGCGACGGCAGTTTCATTGGACTCTGACCCCCGGATCATGGCATTGGGACACAGGGACGCCTTTCCCGTCCGTCGCTCAAGCCGGAAGTCTGGTGCTCGATCGCAAGCTGCCTCCCCGGTAACCGCCGCCTCCCTCTGCATGGAAAGCGGCCCAGGTCACGTCGCCAGGGTATGCTTGCGGGTGTCAAGAGGGCTGTGCTTGTCCTGCGGGTACGGATCCGGCGGCTTGGCCAGCAGCTTCTGGAGCGGCTTGGTTGTCTGGGCGGCAAGTTCCGACGGGGTCGGATACTTTGGCGCGACGGGCATCTTGCAGTTGTGGCACGTCGCCTGGTTTAGCCCCAAGGGCTTGCCGCAATACGGGCACTCTCTCATCACCGATGCCCCCCGAAGTGATGCGCGCGGGGCAAATGCCCTGCCGGTTGCGCAAAGGCTAGCGCCACCCCGCGCGGGAGTCAAGCCTTTTTTTCTACGCCGGTGCGCCGAGCCGAAAAGCGCCGGCCCTGTCTTATGTCGGATTGACGTGCTCGGGTTTGTGGGGTATCTATTTCGGAGGGCCGAAATGATTCCAAGGAGGGACTGCTCGATGCTCGATATCCACACGATGCTGGCGGACATGGTGACGCGCGGGGCGTCCGACCTGCACCTGAAGGTGGGCAACCATCCTTACTTCCGGATCGACAGCGTACTGATGCCGACCGAATACGAGATCGTAACCGACGATGACACGGTGCGGATCGCCGGCGAGGTCATGAGCGACGCGCACCGCAAGCGGTTCGAGGGGCAAAACGAAGTGGACTTCGCCTACGAGTACTCGGGAGTCGGGCGGTTCCGCACGAACGTGTTCAAGCAGCGCGGGTCCGTGGGGATCGTGATGCGCATGGTCAAGATGGAGGTCCCGAGCTTCGAAGAGCTCGGGTTGCCGCCGCAGCTCGCGGACATCGCTTTAGGCGAGCGCGGGATCATCCTAATGACGGGCACGACGAGCTGCGGCAAATCCACCACTTTGGCGGCGATGATTGATTGGATCAACCAGAAGCGTAAGAAGCACATCATGACGGTCGAGGACCCGATCGAGTACCTGTACCGGGACAAGCAGTCGCTCGTGAACCAGCGGGAGGTGGCGCTCGACACCGAGTCGTTCCACCGGGCGCTCAAACACGTGATGCGCCAGGATCCGGACGTGATTGTGGTGGGTGAGATGCGCGACGCCGAGAGCTTCATGGCCGCGCTCGCGGCGTCCGACACCGGCCACCTGGTCTTCTCGACGCTGCACACGACCAACGCCTCGCAGGCGGTCGGCCGCATCCTCGACTTCTTCCAGGAACACGAGCGCGAGCAGGTGCGCCTGCAGCTCTCGTCGAACCTACGCGCCGTGGTCTGCCAGCGACTCGTCCCGAGGGCCGCGGGCACGGGCGTGATCCCGGCGGTCGAGATCATGATCGGCAACCTGACGGTGCAGAAGATGATCTACGAGAACAAGCTCGATAAGCTGCCGGCAGCGATCGAGACGGGCATTGACGACGGGATGCAGACGTTCAACCAGGCGCTGCTCAAGCTCTTCAACGAGAAAGTAATCACGCGGGAGGCCGCGCTCGAACACTCGTCGAACGCCGAGGCGCTCAAGATGAACATGCAGGGCATCTTCCTCGATGAGGCGCGGCGCATCCTCGCCACCTAACCCCTCGAGCCACGCGCGATGCCGATGCCACAGCGCAGCACGGAACGGGTCGCCGACCTGCACCTGCACACCACCGCGTCCGACGGCCGTTGGCCGCCGGGCAAGATCGTTCGCGCGATGGCCGACCTCGGGTTTGCGGCGGTCGCGATCACCGATCACGACGAGGTGAGCGGCATCTCCGAGGCACTTGAGACAGGGCGCGAATGCGGGGTCGAAGTTGTTCCCGGCACCGAGCTGAGCACAGCGGCCGGTGGCAAGGAGGTCCACATCCTCGGCTACTACATTGACTGCGAGGCGCCGGCGCTGCACGAGGTGCTCGAAGCGTGTCGCGACCATCGCCACAAGCGTATGTACACGATGGTGGAGCAGTTGGGTGAGCTTGGCGTACCGGTGGACATCGAGCAGGTGCAGCGCCTCGCGGGCGATGGGGCGATCGGCCGGCCGCACTTAGCGCGGGCGCTCGTCGAGGCGGGCTACGTCGAGAACATCAACCAGGCGTTCACGCGCTACCTCTCGCCGGGGCGGCCCGCCTATGCGTCGAAGTGGAAGATGACGCCCGCCGAGGCGTGCGCGCTCATCCGCCGGATCGGCGGGGTGCCGGTGCTGGCCCACCCGATGCTCCTCAAAGACGATACGCTCGTCCGGTCGCTTATCGAGGACGGTCTCCTCGGTCTCGAGGCGTACTACCCGTATTGCCCCATCGAGACGACCGAGCGCTACGTGCGGATGGCCGACGAGGCCGGCCTGCTCGTGACCGGCGGCTCGGACTGCCACCAAGCGCCCGACGCCGTGCTCATGGGCCGGGTGCGCCTACCGTACGAGCGGGTCGAGGCGCTGCGCGCACGCTGGGAAGCGCTGCGCGAGGCATAGCGCCGAAGGTGGCAACAGTCGCCTCTCAAACGCAGCGCGCGGAGCAATTGTACCCATAGCCTGCTCGAGCGCGGGGGCGGGACGCCCCCGAGACAGCCGGCAAGATGCCGGCGCTACGACGAACCTTGTCCGAGCGTAGCGCCGGCATCTTGCCGGCTGTACGGCGGGCATCTTGCCCGCCAGGAAAGGGTCCGCCTCCGGAAGGCAAGCTTCTCAACTTCTCGGATAACAGGATGTTCTCGTTGAGACGCCCTTCACCCAACGGGTGCTTATCCCAACCATCCATCACAGCAATGGGGCTGGACTGTTCACAACGGGAAACTCAACGATTCAGTCACCAGCTGGTGAGACTTCACGGGAGTTATCCGAAAATCCGGGATCCCTACAGGGGATTGACTCGAGTAGCCCATGATTCTGGGGATTCCCTCAAAGCGATTTGTGTGGATCGCGCCATGCGCAGGCACCATTAACCGCCGACCCTGCCGGGCGCAGATCCCCGCAGGGGATTGACGCGAGTAGCCGCAGGCGTTAGCCTGCGGATAACGATGGAGAAGAAACAGTCCAACCCTGAAGGGGTTGAACGGACTGTCAGATCGTTCGACCCCTTCAGGGTCGGTTCTTCGTCGGATTCGTTTCCGTGGGTTCCACCCACGGCTAGTCGTTTTGTTCCCCTTCGGGGAACTAGGGGCCGATTGTATTGTTTCCCCTCGGGGACGCGGAGGGCACATCCTGTTCGGGCTAAACAGGTGGCGAGCACGAAAGACTTGAATCGAGCGGAAGCCGAAGTGAAAGACCAAACGGGAAAACCGCACGCGGCGCGCGGCAGAGTGCGCAACGCGCGTGTCAATGATGCCGATCGGATCCAGGAGCTCGTCAATTACTGGGCGAAGCGTGACGAGATGCTCTTTCGCCCGCTCTCGGAAATCTACGATTTCCTGCGCGACTTCCTGGTCTGGGAGGAGAACGGCCGCGTGCTCGGCACGGCGGCGCTGCACGTGGACTGGAAGGACCTCGCGGAGCTGCGCTCGTTGGCGATCGAGCCCGAGGCGCAGGGTCGCGGCATCGGCACGGAACTGGTGCGGCGGTGCCTGGACGAAGCGCGCGAGCTCGGTATCGCCCGTGTCTTTGCGCTCACGTACCGGCCACGGTTTTTCGAGCGATTCGGTTTCGCCGAGTGCTCCAAGGATGAGCTACCGCGCAAGATCTGGAGCGAGTGCGTCCGGTGCCCCAAGTTCCCCGAGTGCGATGAGACGGCGCTCATGATCCGGCTCGACGCCGACACCCCCGGGGAGGGTCTCTCACGATGAAGTGCCCGTTCTGCAGGACGCCCGATTCGAAGGTGGTGGACTCGCGCGCCTCGAGCGAGGGGTTCGTCATCCGGCGGCGGCGCGAGTGCGAGGCCTGCGGCAGGCGATTCACGACCTACGAGCGGGTCGAGCACGCGCCGCTGAGGGTCATCAAGCGCGACGGGAGGCGCGAGGAGTTCGACCGCGCCAAGCTGCGTCGCTCGCTCGAGGTCGCCTGCCGCAAGCGGCCCGTGCCAACCGAGACGATCGAGAGCGTGGTGGCGCTCATCGAAACCGAGGTCTCGGGCACGTTCGGGCGCGAGATCGAGGCGAGCAAGCTCGGTGAGCTCGTCATGCGCGAGCTCCGCAAGCTCGACGAGGTGGCCTACGTCCGGTTTGCATCAGTTTACCGGGCGTTCGGCGATATCGGCGAGTTCGTGGACGAGGCGAAGCGCGTCGAGACCGGCCGGCGCGAAGAGGCCATCCGCCGCCGCACCGACGACCTGTTCGACGAGCGCCAGTAGCGGCGAGCGCTCGGGCGGCTCGGCACGGCGCTCACTCGAAACGAGGCACCGCGTGAAGCACGAGGCGAAATATGGCGCCGTCCTCGAGGACGGCCGCATCCAGTGCCGGCTCTGTCCGAAGCTGTGCATGCTGCGCGAGGGGCAGTCCGGCTTCTGCAAGACGCGCATGAACGAGGGCGGCCGGCTCGTGACCGTCATCTACGCCGAGGTGACCGGCTGCGGCGTTGACCCGATCGAGAAAAAGCCGCTTTACCATTTCCATCCCGGCCGCGGGATCTTGAGCCTCGGCACGAAAGGGTGCAACTTCGGCTGCATCTTTTGCCAAAACTGGCAGATCGCCCAGCGGGTGGACGCGCCGTCGCAGCGGCTCATGCCGGAGGAGGCCGTCGAGCTGGCGCTGCGGCACGACTCGTTCGGCATCGCCTACACGTACACCGAGCCGCTCATCTGGTACGAGTACGTGCTGGACACCGCCGTGCTGGCGCACGAGCACGGCCTCAAGAACGTGCTCGTGACCAACGGCTTTATCTGTGAGGAGCCGCTCGCCGAGCTCATCCCGCACATTGACGCGGCGAACATTGACGTCAAGTCGTTTGACCCCGACTTCTACCGCCGCTACTGCAAGGGCGAGCTCGAACCCGTGCTCCGCACCGTCGAGCAGGTGCGCCCGCACTGGCACGTGGAGCTGACGCACCTGATCGTGCCGTACAAGGAAGAGGCGGCGCTGCTCGACGACGTGCGCCGGATGCTGGACTGGGTTGCCGACGAGATCGGGGCGGACACGCCGCTCCACTTCTCGCGCTACTTCCCGCACCACAAGCTCGAGCTGCCGCCGACGGACGAGGCGCTGCTCACGCGTGCGCGCGAGATCGCACTCGAGCGGCTCGATTATGTCTATCTCGGCAACGTCAACACGGAGCAAGGGGCGCACACCTACTGCCCGGGCTGCGGGGCGCTGCTGATCGAGCGGTCAGGCTATCGCACCCTCGTGCGCGCTCTCAAGAACGGCGCCTGCACCGCCTGCGGCCGGAAGATCAACGTCGTTGGGGCATGATCCGCTGCGGAGAAGTGCCCCGCTTGATGGGATTATCGCACGTTTGGTCGAAACAACGACGAGAAGGGAAGGGTGATAATGAAGCGAACCACGTGGGTATTGGTGTGCGCGATCGTCATGCTCGCGGCTGGGGCGGCATACGCGATTCTGCCCGATGAGAAATGGCAGGCCCCGAAGCCGAACAAGCCGGACCTGTCGGTCATCTACATCGAGCGGCTGCCCCGCTACCCGGGCCTGGCGTGTCGCTACACGAGCGTGAATACGCCCGAGGCGGGCCGGGGCGACGCGCTGCCGCCGACGATCCTTGCGCCCGACGAGAAGCGGAAGCCCGCGCCGGGCGAGACGGTCACATTCATCGCGCACGTCAAGAACAAGGGGCCGGTCAAGTCGAACTGGTACCGCTACTTCTGGCTCATTGACGGCAAGGAGGTCAAGGCGGGCACGGCGCCGGCGCTTGAGCCTGAGGCGGAGGCGAGATTCGAGCTCGAGTGGCGGTGGCAAGACGGCGACCATTTCATCGCGTTCGAGGTGGACCGCGCGCGGCTCAACGACGAGATCACCCGTCACAATAACTCCGTGGTGGACCGGATCAACGCGCTGAGCTTCCACTTCTTCGTCGAGGAGAGCGTCTATGAGTTCTTCAACACGGTGATGAACGGCCGCTGGGCGTACGGCTTCGAGGACTGGGCCCAGTTCCAGATCGCGCAGATGAACAAGGAGTTCCGCGACACGATCTATCCCTCGTGCCCGAACGGGATCGAGGAGCGCGTCCGGCTCGACAAGGTCTTCATCATTCCCGACGGCTGGGGCAGCAAGGGCGGCATGCACGTCCCGAACGTGGTGGTGCGGCCGCACCCGTCGGTCAAGGACTGGTGGCGGATTCCGGACCTGGACAAGCCGCGCTTCGTCAACGCCAACGACCCGCCCAAGGGCGTGAAGTCGCAGACTTACACCAACGCGCTCAGCGGCTGCGACGGTGTGTGGGGCTTCAGTGTGGACCTGCTCAAGCCGCGGCCCAACGGGAAGCACTTCTACACCGACATGCACCGATGGGTGACCGGCTCAGAGTGGCCGCTGCACCACGAGCTCGGTCACCAGCTTGGGCGCGCCGACCACTACCTGCTGCCGGTCAACGGCGACCAGAACCGGGTCGTGCCGGGGCTTGCGTACTCGCCGCCGCGCGACTATCGCGATGGGATCATGTTCACCGGCAACTATGCACATGACGACAACATCGGCCGGCACGCCCGTGCGTGGGACGCCACGTACCGCTTCTACAGCGAGCACACGGCCGCCTCGTTCAACCGCGACAAGGGGGTGCCGCGCGGGCTCTTCGGCGAGTATTACTCCGACATCCCGAAGAAGAACGTTTTCCTGTTCGTTGACGGCGCGGGTAAGCCGGTCGCCAACGCCACAGTGCGCCTGTACCGCTCGATCGGCCGCGGCTACACGAACCCGGCGATCGCCGAGAAGCCGGCGTTCACGGGGCAGACCACAAAGCACGGAGTCTACACGCTGACCGAACCGCCGTTTGCCGTTGTGTTCTGCTGGGGGTCGAACGGCGTGATCCTGTGCGAGCTCGAGGCCGGCGGCCGGAAGCTCTACGGCTGGGTGACGCTCCGGGAGTTCAACACCGCCTATCAGCGCGGCCAGACCGAGGAAGCGAGGCACGTCATCATCGCTAAGCCGTTCGAGAAGAAGTAGCAGCAGCCCCTGGAGCTTGCCCTCCTTTGCTGAATCTGCGGAGGGCGGGCGCCTCAGACTGTGGATTGCTGCGATTGCCCTCCTTTGGCGCTTCGCCGGCCAAGCCCGTCCTTCAGTGTACGCGGCGCCGTCTTGCCGGCAAGCCTGGGGCGTGCGGACACGCTCCAGTGTGGACGGGCCGCAGCGTGACCAGACTGCCCTACACCCAAGATTTTGCGAAAAAAACGCTTGACACTACTACATATGGGGGTACACTTCGCCTTGCGCCCAGTAGGGTGCTTATAAGGTCTTCATTCTTTTATCCGTAAAAGCGAGAGCCCAGGGGGAGGGTAGCGTGCAGGACTCTCTACCCGGGAGCAGGAGTCTCCCTCCCACAAAAGAGGGTGCCGATGGCCTTTCCCTGACGGGGAACGCGCGGCGCGTGCTCGAACGGCGCTACCTGATCCGCGATGAGAACGGGCAGCCCGCCGAAAGGCCCGAGACGATGTTCCGGCGCGTGGCCGTCAACATCGCCGAGGCGGACCGGAACTACGACGCGCAGGCCGACATCGAGGCGGTGGCCGAGGCGTTCTACGGCATGATGACGCGCCTCGAGTTCATGCCGAACTCGCCGACACTGATGAACGCAGGCCGCGCGCTCCAGCAGCTCAGCGCCTGCTACGTCGTGCCGGTCGAGGACTCGATGGAGAGCATCTTCAAGGCGATCCGCGACGCGGCCATCATCCACAAGAGCGGCGGCGGGACCGGCTTCAGCTTCTCGAGGCTGCGCCCGAAGGACGATATGGTCTCGACCACCTACGGCCGCTCGAGCGGCCCGGTCTCGTTCATGCACGTGTTCGATGCCGCTACCGACGCGGTCAATCAGGGCGGGTTCCGCCGCGGCGCCAACATGGCCATCATGGACTACACCCACCCCGACGTGCTCGAGTTCATCGGCTGCAAGCGCTCGAGCAACCGGATCACGAACTTCAACATCTCCGTCGGCATTGATGAGCAGTTCATGCGAATGGTGGCCGACGACGACTCGTACAGCACGATCAACCCGCGCGACGGCGAATCGGCCGGGACGGTGCGTGCGCGCGCCGTCTTCGACGCGATTGTCGAGAACGCCTGGCACAACGGCGACCCCGGCATCGTGTTTCTCGACCGGATCAATCGCGACAACCCGACACCGAAGATCGGGCGGATCGAGAGCACAAACCCGTGCGGCGAGCAGCCCTTGCTCCCCTACGAGGCGTGCAACCTCGGCTCGATCAACCTCGCGAAGTTCGCCGACGAGACCGGCATCATCTGGGAGCAGCTCCGCGAGGCCGTGCGCGGCGCGGTCCACTTCCTCGACAACGTCGTGGACATGAGCCGGTTCCCGCTTGACGAGATCACCGATATGGCGCGCGGCAATCGCAAGATCGGCCTCGGCATCATGGGCTGGGCCGACCTGCTGATCACGCTCGGCGTCCCCTACAACAGCCAGGAGGCGATTGATCTGGCCGGGCAGCTCATGCGCTTCATCCGCGACGAGGGCCACCGGGCCAGCCAGGAGCTGGCCGAAGTGCGCGGGCCCTTCCCGAACTTCAGCGGCAGCACCTACGATCGGCCCGACGCCCGGCCGATGCGCAACGCCACGGTCACTACCATCGCGCCGACCGGCACGATCAGCATCATCGCCGGGTGCTCGAGCGGGATCGAGCCGCTCTTTGCGGTCTCGTTCGTGCGCAACGTGATGGACAATACCGAGCTCATCGAGGTCAACCCCGCCTTCGAGCGCATCGCGCGCGACCGCGGTTTTTGCAGCAACGAGCTGATGCAGCAGATCGCCCACGAAGGGAGCGTCGCCCATATCGAGGCCGTCCCCGACGATATGCGGCGCGTGTTTGTCACCGCGCACGACATTAGCCCGGAATGGCACCTGCGGATGCAGGCCGCCTTCCAGCGCTACACCGACAACGCGGTCTCGAAAACCGTGAACTTCCCCCATGAGGCCACCCTTGAGGACGTGCGGCGGGTGTTCACCTTGGCCCACGAGCTCGGGTGCAAAGGGGTGACGATCTATC
>CBDUSE010000013.1:0-30122 GCA_965369835.1 uncultured bacterium | reverse complement strand
CATCCTGCGCTTCCGCGCGCGCATCCTGCGCTGCCGAGCGCGCATCCTGCGCTTCCGAGCGCGCATCCTGCGCTTCCGAGCGGGCATCCTCCGCTTCCGAGCGGACATTATGCTTCGGTCCGGCGGCCGGAGCAACAAACTTCCCTACGCCGGGCGCGTTCAATGCCTTAGTATACTTGATAGCACTCACCTAAGGCCGGCCCGGAGCGCACACGGCTCTGGCCGGATCACACGTGATGGAGGATGACGAGCGATGCGATGGGCAGGTGGCATTGTAGCGGTGGTGCTCCTCGTGGCGGCTGGGTCAGGCCTGGCCGGCGAGGAAGCCCTCGAGGACAAGCCGGTCAAGATTCAGGAGGAGCGTGACCTCGGCGAGCTCGAGATGACCGACCTTGTCGAGGGGCTCAAGGCTGAGCTCGACGCGCTCGTGGCGCTCAAGGGCAAGATGGAAGAGGCGCTCGAGACAATCGAGCGTGTGGATGCCGAGGTGGCTGAGCTTCGCGAGCAGCGGCTCGAGCAACGGCTCGACGAGATCGCTGACCTCGGGCCGGAGATGGAGGACGCGATCGAGAAGCTGCGCCTGCTGCGCAAGCGATCCGAGGAGCTTCGGGGCGATCTCAGAGAGACCAAGGAGGCGCAGCGCGAGGTTTTTAAGGCGATCGAGATCGCACCCGAGGACAAGGCGCTCCTCAAGGTGCTCATGTCGGACCGTGAGCTGCCGTTCATCTCGCCCGAGCGCCGGGTGGTCAAGGTGCGCCGCGAGGGTCCTCGCCTGGACGACGCGGACAAGAAGAGGCGCGCGAAATCCGAGTGGGCGCGCAAGATTCGCGAGCGCAACGAGCGGCAGCGCGAGGAACGCCGGCGGCGGCTCGAACAGCTCGAACGCGAGGACCCGGAGCTGCACAAGCTGATGGCCGAGAAGGTCGAACTGCTCGAGCAGCTCGACGGGCCCCGCGCGGAGCTCGCCGAGCACATGGAGGCGACCCAGGGAGCGCTTCGCGAGCTGCATCGCCGGCTCGGCGAGCTTTACCGCTTCATGGAGCCGGGCCCGGACTTCTGATCGCGTCGAGACACACCGGAGCGGATTCTTCCGGGATATCGCCGCCGCTTTCGGCACGCCGTTTTGTGTCCACGGAAGGGGGCTGTCGGCCTTGCGATGCCTGCCGCGCAGCCGTTCTGCGTTTCTTCCCTGAAAAAATGTTTGACACACCCCTAAGTGCTTGCCTAGCATGCGCCCGACTCGACGCAGAGAAGCGACGACTCGAAAGGAGGCTTTGCGATGATCGTACTGATAGTGGGTCTGGTCCTCTCCGTAGGCGGCGTCCTGTTGTTGGCCTTCGCCGGGGGGGAGTGGAGCTGGTGGCAATCTTTCCTTGTTGTTCTGAAGGGCTCGATCCCGCCGATCCTGATCATCTGCGGCTTGGCGGCGATCGCGGTCGGCATCAGCTCCATCCGCGACAAGATGGCCGCCGGCGCGCAGGAGGAGCCCAAGCCGACGCCCCCGGAGACGCCCAAGCCGGAGGCGTCGTAGTCGCAAAGGACGTCAATCCACGATCGCCGTGCGGCGGTGCGTCGTCGCGTTGCGCGGCGATGGGTGAGAATCCTGGATGACACTTTCGCCCCGTCCGGGGCGTGCGAGATATGTGCCCGCGTGAACTCGTTGTTCGCGCGGGCTTTTTGTCACCCCGCTACGTCGGCCAGATGGCGCGCGGACGACGGGATGGCCTCGAGCATTCGGCATCAAGCACGCCACAAGTCAGCGACGGCTTCGTCGGTGCCGGCTTCCTCGAGCGCGGCAATGAAGTCGCGCCGCAATTCGGCGAGCACATCGGCGTGGTGCGCCGCCACGTTGTTTTCCTGTTTCGGGTCGGCCTCGAGGTCGAAGAGGAGGTCGGCACGCTCCTCTGCCGCCGCCTGGATCTTGGGGCGGCCGTCAACGGCGCTGTCGAGTGTCGCGGCGTCGGCGGCGCGCGTCGGGCGGATCGCGGCGGCCCAGCGTCCCTTGACGACGGTGGCCACCGAGATCGCCTCTCTCACGTCGGGCGTCGAGACGGCGAGCTCGCGATGGGTGTCCGCATTGCCCTGGAGCACGCGGGCAAACGATTTGCCGTGCACGGTCGGCGGGATCTCGACCCCGGCGAGCTCGAGGATTGTCGGCATGATGTCGCACGGCTGGACGATCGCCTGCCTGCGCGCCGGTGCACCTTGTGGCAGGTGGGCGACGAACGGGATGTGGTTGATCTCTTCGTAGAGCGGGATGTAGCGGAACACCTCCGGCTCCTCGTCCTCATCAATAAGCGCCTTACCGATGATACCATGCTCGCCGTGAAGGAAGCCGTGGTCGGTGGTGAAGAGCACCATCGTGTCGTCGAGCAGGCCGATATCCTCGATCTTCTCGAAGAGCCGGCCGACCCAGCGGTCCACGAGCGTCACCTCGGCCGCGTAGAGCGCGCGGCAGTGCTTGACTTCGGCGTCGGTCAGGAACTCGGCCGTGCGCGCGTAGCGGGGGTAGTTCACCACCTCGCCGGTGTAGCCGGGGTCGTACATATCCACGTACCACTGCGGCGCATCCCACGGCTCGTGCGGATCGAAGGTGTCCACGTAGAGGAAGAAGTTCCGACCCCGCGAGTTCTCCTCGAGCCAGTCACACGCCGTGGCCATCGTGCGGGCCACGAACCGGTCCTTCTCGTGGCGCCAGTGCGCAGCGGCGCGCCAGTGGAGCTTGGCGAGCAAATCCGGGTTGCGGATTTTGCCGGGGTCGCACGGCGGCTCTGGCGCCTCGGGCCACGTCTTCCAGCGGTCGGTCTCCTGGCCGCGAATCCACTCGAAGCCCTCGAACCCGCGGTCGTAGTGGTAGCCGTTCTCGAGGATGTGCGGGCAGTCGGTGATCATCATCGTTTTGTACCCGGCGTCCGAGAGCACCTGGGCGAGCACCACCTCGTCGAGGCTCAGCGGCGCCCAGCCCGTGTAGGTGGCCGTGAAACGGCCGGTCATCAGGTCGCGCCGCTGCGGTACGGTCGGGAAGCTCATGCTGTAGGCACAGTCGAAGATCTGGGCCTTCTCCGCGAACCGGTCAATATGCGGCGTGCTGATCCACTTGTTGCCGTAGCACCCCAAAAAGTCCCGCCGCAGCGTGTCCGAAACGATCACGATGAAGTTCATGGTTGCCTCACGCGTGTGATGCCTTCGGCGGGAGCCAGTCGTCGGCCTTGGCGGTCTGCCGCAGGAGCTCGACGAGCAGGTCGCGCTTTATGTCCTGGTACTCCGGGTTGTCCCAGAGGTTGTGCAGTTCGTCCGGGTCGTGGCGCAGGTCGAAGAGCAGGCCGTAATCGCTGTTCGCGTAATACGTGACGGCCCATTCCTTCGACCGGATCTGCCGGAGCCGGTCGTTGATGTAGCTCTCGTCGTATTCGATGTAAATGGAGTCGCGGATCGTTTCTTGTTCGCCTGTCAGGATTCCTTTGTAAGACAGCCCTTGAACGCCGTCGGGAATCGAGATGTCAGCGAGGTCGAGCAAGGTCGGGTAGAGGTCCACGGTCGAGATCGGGGCGGCACTCTCCCTGCTCGCACTGAATCGTTCCGGCAGCCTCCAGATGGTCGGAATTCTGGCCAACGAGCGGAAGAGAAACGGGCCTTTCTTGCTGAGCCAGTGATCGCCCATCAGGTCGGCGTGGTCGCTGAGGAACACGATAATCGTGTTCTCCAGTAAAGAGAGGTCCTCGAGCGCCTTCACCACGCGGCCGACGTTGTCGTCCACCATCGAGACCATGCCGTAGGTGTGGGCGATCATCTCGCGGAAATGCTCGTCGGTGATCGGGCGCATGTCCCAATCGAGCCCGCCGGTGGCGAGAAGCCCCTTGTAACACTCACGGATGTAGGCCGGCAGGTCGTTGAGCTCGCCGTCCCGGCGCGCAGGCGAGAACGTGATCGCCTTGGGGTCGTACTGGTCGCAGTACGGTCGTGGCGCGACGAACGGGTGATGCGGGTCGGGGAACGAGCACCAGATGAAGAACGGCCGGTCGGTGGTGTGCGCTCGGATGTATTCGATTGTTCGGTCGGCGATCACGGTGTTGTAGTGGTGCTCGGCGGGGATGGCCGCCTTCCATGATTCGGGCGCGCCCGTCGGCGGCACGAGCGCATTCTCGACGGCGAGCTTGGCGTGCATGCCGGGGTGCTCGCGCTCGAGCTCGTTCTTGTAGTCACCGTAGGTGTAGTGCACGTGGCCGCCGACGAAGTAGACGTGCTCGAGCCCGTGGTACGGCAGCGGCATGCTGTCGTGCTCGCTCCAGTACTCGCCGCTCTCGACCAGCTCGTGGTCTTTGAGCCCTTCGGCCTTTTCCCCGCCGAAGGGCGAGAGGTGGATCTTGCCGAACGACGCGGTCCGATACCCGGCCCGGCGCAGGACGTCCGGCAGGACCGTCTCGGTCGGCTGAAGCGGGATGCCGTTTTCGCGCACGCCGTTGGCCTTCGGGTACCGCCCCGTAAACATGCACGCCCGGTTCGGCATGCAGACGACGTTGGCGACGAACGACTCGGTGAACATCACCCCCTCGCGCGCAAGCCGGTCAATGTTGGGCGTTTGAATGTCGGGGTTGCCGTAGCAGCCGAGATGGTCCGCCCGCTGCTGGTCGGTAATGAAGCAAATGATGTTTGGTTGTGACGCAGCCATGATGTCCCTCCGCTCTTTCTTTTCTTGCCGGTACAGGACCGGAGTCCGTTGCTCACGCTGCCGAAGCCGGGCGCTGCGGAAACTCAAAGACGCGTTGGACCGCAGCTCCCTTTGACGTTACCACAATAGCGGGCAAGAGGGGGTGTGGCGCCGGTTTTTGATTGAGCAGCGGGGCGACAGGAATGAAGCAAGCGACTCGTGCTACGGCGCGGAGCCACTTCGCAGAGTGGCAAGGAATGGTGGGGAGAGAAGGATTCGAACCTTCGTAGGCAATGCCAGCAGATTTACAGTCTGCCCCCTTTGGCCACTCGGGTATCTCCCCGCAGGCCCGAGAGCCCGCCCCAAGCAGGCGGGCTCCGTATTAGGCCTATCATCTATCACATCCATCCCCTTGTCGTCAAGGGCGACGGGTACTTCACCTATCGGCAGAACCGCCTGGTTGGCTGAGCGGCCCATTGGAGGATGTTGGCAAGGCCCCTGCTTGCAGAGTTAGGCCGTCCCGCGTAGAGTGTGGCGGGCGACGTAGGCGGAGGCGCGATGTCGTTAGCCGATCGGACAGCGGTCGTTGTGGTCACGTGGAATAAGGCGGCCAGGGTGCGCGACTGTCTCCGGTCACTCGCGGCGCTTCCCGACCAGGACTTCGACGTGTTCGTCGTGGACAACGCCTCGACCGACGGCACGGTGGAAATGATCCGGGGCGAGTTCCCGGAGGTCGAGCTGCTCGTCAACGAGGAGAACCTCGGTGGCGCCGGCGGGTTCAATCGCGGCATGCGCCACGCGCTCGAGCGCGGCTACGGCCTCATCTGGCTGCTCGACAACGACGTGACGGTCGAGCCGGAGGCGTTGCGGGCGCTCGAGGGCGTGATGGCCGAGCGGCCCGACTGCGGCGTGGTCGGCTCGAAGATCTACGCGGCGGGCACGGGGCTCGCGTTCATCCAGGAGCTCGGGTCGTTTATTGACTGGGAGAACGGCGGGATCACGCTCAACCGCAACGGCGTGTTCGACCACGGGCGGATCGCCGAGACCGTCGAGGTGGACTACGTGCCCGCGTGCTCGATGCTCGTGCGTTCCGCCACCCTCGAGGGCCTCGAGCTGTTCGACCCGTCGTACTTCCTCTACTGGGACGACATTGATTTCTGCCACCGGGTCGCGCGCGCGGGGTGGAAGGTGCTTGCGTGCGGCGCGTCGGAAGTCAATCATTTCTCGTCGGGCGAGCGGGCGGGTACGAGCCTGACAATCTACTACTCGCTGCGCAATAGTCTCTACTTTATGAAGCAGTATCAGGCGGACGCGGAGGCGTTCGCGGCGTGCGCTTGGCGTCGCCTGTCGCGCGCGGCGGAGCGCGCGGCCCTGTTCCGCACGCTGGGCCGCGAGGACCTCATCGAGACCATGGAGCGATCGGTCAGCGACGGGCTGGCGATGGTGCGCGGGCGTGTTGGGGACCTGGCGGTGGTTCCGCTTGCCGTCGAGTGCTCCGAACGGCTCGAGGAGGCTGATACGCTGGTCCTCGTCGCGCAGCGGCCCCACATCTTTTACCAGTACCGGCCCGCGGTCGAACGGGTGCTTGGCGCCGGCAGGATCGGGTACCTGGTGGACAGCCACCATCTGATGGACCTCGATGCGATGGAAATGTCCAACGTGTTCGGCTATCCCGACGGTGAGTTCAGCGCGGACTCCCTCGTGATGGAGGAATACGCCGGCGGGCATGAGCGGGTCGTGCTGCTGGGGAAGGACGCGCTCTTTCCCAACGCGGTCGAGGCCGCGCTCTCGCTCGCCGCACCCGAGACGCTCTATATGGACTTCTACGGCAACATGATTCCGCTTACGGATCGCACGCTCGACGAGCATCGCGCGCACACCGAAACGTTCCGGGCGCGGTGGACGGCCGACCTCGAGCGATCGAAGCTCGTGCAGGCGGGTGAGGCATGAGCACGGTCTCGACGATCATCCCGACGCACAACTACGCCGACTACCTGGGCGAGGCGCTCGACTCGATCGCCGCGCAGCGGCTCAAGCCTACCGAGGTGATCGTCGTGGACGACGGCTCGACGGACGACACGGCCGACGTCGTCGAGGCCCGCAGGGGGTCGGTCCCGAACCTGGTCTATATGAAGCAGGCGCAGCGCGGCGCAGCGGCGGCGCGAAATGCGGGCGCTGCGAAGGCGACGGGCGACATCCTACACTTCTTCGACGCCGACAACGTGCTGCTGCCCGACTTCTATCTCCACCTGGTCAGCGTGCTCGACGCGAATCCGCCGCTCGGTGCGGCCTGTTGCCAGCGCTTCTACCGGTACAAGGACTCGACCCGTCGCTACGCGGCCGACCGCTGCTGGGCGCGTGAGCTACCGCTTCTTGGGGCAATGGAGATGGACAACCCGTTCGATACATCGCTGACGCTGGTGCGGCGGGGCGTCTTCGAGGAGCTCGGCGGCTTCAACGAGGCCTTTCCGATCGTCCAGGACGTCGAGTTCGCTTACCGGCTGCTTGGGCGCGCGCCGGCAGAGGTCTCGCCCGAGCGCCACGTCCTGTACCGCTTGCACGGGGGCGGCATCTCGAACACCGACGTCGCCACACACATCGAGCGGCTGCTGAAAGCAGAGGATGTGGCGGCGACTGATCGGGAGGCGTACGGCGTGATGGCCGACACGTACCTCCAGTACTGGCTCGCCGTGTTCCTCGAGCAGGCGGGGCGCCTCGACGAGGCCGAGGCGCGGCTTGAACGCCTGTTCGCTGCCTCGCCTGACCATTCCACGGGGCGGCTCCTTCACGTCCGGCTGATGCTGGCCCGAGGCCAAATCGCCGAAGCTCGTTCCGAAGTGGAGGCGCTGCATGCGCGGTTCCCCGAGTGCGCGTGCGTTGTGGCGGCGTTGGGGCGCGTGCGAGACGCCGAGGGAGAGCTCGACGAGGCGATCGGCCTGCTGCGGCGCGCGATCGAGCTTGAGCTCGATGACGCGGACCGCCAGCGCCACCGGCTCGACCTCGCGAGCCTGCTCGCGCGTGCGGGAAGTGCTAACGAGGCGGCCGCGCTCTTCGCCGAGGTGCTCGACGAGGCGGAGGCGCCCGACGTCCGGCCACGGGCGCTTGCGGGGCGGGCGTTCCTGTGGATTGCTTCCGGCGCGCAGGAGAAAGCGGACGAGCTTCTCGACGCCGAGCCCGACGAGGCGACGGCGCTCAGGGCGCGGTACAACATAGCTTCGCAGCTCGAGGCAGCGGGCTACGGCGAAGAGGCGATCCGGGCGTTCGAGCAGGTCGCGGCGTCGCCGCTTGCCGAGAGCGAAGGTCTGGCCGCCGGGGCGCACTACCATTCGGGGTCGCTTTACGCTGCCGCCGGCGAGAGTGCGCGGGCGCGCGAGTACCTCGAGGCGTGTCTGCGGCTCAATCCGCAGCATCAGCGGGCTGCGGCGATGTTGCGGGAACTCGAGCAGGGCTCTTCTGCAAAGCCTTGACCGCTTCCAGCAACTCGTCGTCGGCGTTGTCGCCGTTGTGACCCAGTGCTTCCAGCAACGCACGTGCTGCGCTGTGTTTCGGCTCTGCGGCAAGGCACGACTCCGCATGCTGCCTGGCAGCCTCTGGGTCGCTGGTCTCGACGGCAATTCGGGCGAGGTGATAACTCGCGCCCGGCTTGAGGGCCGCTGTATCGTGGCTGTCGTCGGCGAGCACGGCCCGAAACAACGCCGCCGCCAGGTCGAACGCGCTCAGCTCTTCGCAGATCGAGGCGATGTGATACGTCATCGTGGGCGACGGTTCGGATGTGACGAGCCGGGCGACGAACGCCTCGGCGTCGCTGGTCTTGCCCGTGGCGAGGAGCGCACGAAGCCTAGCGCGGACGTAGCGGTGCGTCCGGTCCGGCGTGCCGGCGGCACGGCCGGCCTGCTCGATCACGGCGAGTTCTTCGTCGTGGCGACCGAGCTCGTGGAGCGTGTTGGCGAGGAAGAGCCGGCGGTCGAACCACCTGGGCAGGCGGCGTTTGTACCGGCGTGCCATGTGCTCGGGCGTCATCGCCGGCTTGACTCCGTCGAGTGTCATGAGGTGCGTGGCGTCGAGGAAGTTGTACGTCTTGGCCCCGTCCCGCGCCAGCGCGCGATTGCGCGTAGCCTCCTCGCCGAACCAGGCGTCGGACCACCCGCCGTCGGCGTGGCCGCAGTCGTGGTTCTGGTGGATGGCCATGACGCACGAGCTTGCGTCAATGACCGGGTAGTCGCGTGACACGGCTGCATAGATGAGCCAGTTGTCGAACACCGTCCGGCCGAGCGCGAACGGCGGGATATCGCACCACTGCCCGCGGCGAAACACGAAGAAGTCGGGACCGCCGAGGATGCTCTTCTGATAGCCGCACGCCCGCGCATGTTCCCGCAGGCGCATCTCCCACTCAGGGTCGCCGAAATCCCACAGCTCCTCAACATCAACGTTCCACCGTCGGCTGATCATGAGCAGCCGCTCGGGCGGCAGCCTGCGTAGGGCCTCCATGAAGTCGCTCATAAGTATGATGTCAGCGTTGAGGTAGCAGAGCATGTCGTGGCGGGCCATCGCCTGGGCTTTGTCGAAGACCGAGTCGAGCAGCGGGGTGCCGTACTCATTGCGCTCAACCTTCGGCGCGTGACGGATGCCGAACGCGGCGGCGGTCTCAGCTGTGCCCTCGTCGTCACCGACGAGGATGATGTCGCAGCCCCGGCCGATCCGGGTCCAGCTCTCGATCGCATTGCGCTGGAGCACGGCCGTCTTGCCCGTGAACGGCTTGCAGGTTGTGAAGAACGTCAGCATGTTCCCTCCGGTTGGGTCGCTCCTTGGGATGGTCGTTCTTCCAGCGCTCGTCCCACAGCGGGTGCACGGCTTATTCCGCGAGGGCGTCGCAGGCACGGATCCACGTGTGCTTCACCGCGATGCGTGGGCCGGCCTTAGCCACAGCGCGTCGGAGTGCCCTGTCTTCAAGGATGCGCGTCGCCCGCTCAACGACGCCCCTGACACCCACCTGCGCGCTCAGTGTCGGAACTTCGCAACCGACCTCCGCGAGCGCATGCCGCCATCCGGACTTGCCGCCGCGCACCAAGGGCACGCAGCCGCAGGCAAGGGCCTCGAGGCCGATCGTGCCGCCCGCCTTGCGCAGTGAGATGAACACATCTGCTTGCGACAACAGTTCCGGCCTTCGCCTGTATTCCAAGGCAGAGAGGGTGGCGATCGGAACGCCCTCGACCCTTTCGGGCAGCCCGCCGATGGCGTGCAGACGGATGAGCGTGTCGTACTCATCCCAAAGCTTGGCTGCGACGCTCGCGAGCACGGCTGCCTCGCGGTCGCCGAGGTGTGTCGCGTCGAGCACCACGTGCATCGGCACCGTCCCGTCCCGCGTGCCGCGCGGGTAAAACAGGTCGGGGTCCACAGCGGCCGTGATCGGCAGCGGCCGAACCTGCGCGGCCGAGCCGGCGAGCGCGTCGTGCAGCTTCGCGTGGGCGTCGGTACAGGCGATGAAAACCCTCGTCGTGTCCGCGGGCAGCGCCGAGACGGCTTCAGCCGCCGAGAACGCCGTGACGGTGCCGCTCGACATCGGCACGGGCACCTCGACGGAGCCGAGCCGAAGCAGGAACGCATGCCGGCCACGATCCACGAGCGCGTTGACGAGATTCGCCGCCGCGGTGACTTCTTCGACGCTGCTCGTGGCGCTCACGGCGATGGCCGTGCGCGGTGCGGCGTCGTTCGTCGCATGCAGATGGGCCCTGACCTGCTCCCTGACGGGCCGCAGGGCCCGTTCACGTGTGAAGAACCGGTCAAAGAGCACCGGGCCCCAGCGGTACGACAGCAAGCGCATCCCGCGCGCTCGCAGCGGCGTCTCACGCTGCGGCGTGACCGACTGGCGTTGGGCGTGATAGACGTAGCAGGTGTGCGCCAGCACGGAGCGGTAGCCGTGCGAGACGTAGTGCATGTGGAGGTCGGTCTCCTCGCCGTACATGGGCGCGAACACCTCGTCGAGCATGCCGAGCCGGTCCATGGCCGCCGTGCGGATCATCATGCAGAAGCCGACGGCGGCGTCAATGTCGGGCGGCGGACCGTCGAGCGCGCGGCACGCGGCATCCATCTCTGCAAAAGACAGCCCCGGCTCGAGCGCGATGCTCGTGGCCTGGCCACTGTTCGAGAACGGGGTGGCGAGCGCGATGGCCGGATCCGACTCCATGCACTCGACCATGCGGCCGAGCCAGCCATCGGGCACGAACGCGTCGGAGTTGAGCAGGACGGCATACGCCGTCGTCACCTCGGCGAGCCCCACGTTGGCCGACGGGCAGAAGCCGTGATTGCCGCGCATCGTGATCACGCGCAGCCCGTCCCACCGGCGCTCAAGGCGCGCGAGGAACCGCGTGACCGTCTCGTCGCCACCGTCATTGACGATGATAACGCGATACGGGAAATGCGTGTGTGCCCGCAGCGTTTCGACGCAGCGCTTCAGCATGTGCAGGTCGTTGTGCGAGGGGATGATGATTGTCGCCTCGCGCGGGTACGACGCACGGTGCGAGCGCTTCGGCCGGCGCCGCCTGTGCGACCCGCTCCGGAGCGCCTCGAGATCAACCGGATACGGCCAGGCGGCCAGGTCCTCGACTTCGACGCGGCCGTCGGGGCCGAGGTAGAGAACGGCCTCGACGCCGGCGCTGCGGCAGACGAGCTCGATATTGCGGTAGCCGTCCGTCCCGCCGTCCATAGTGGGGATGACGGCCGTCGTGAACCCGCGCTCGCTGAGGCGGCGCGCATCGGCCGCCGTCACGGACTCAGCGTTCATGATCCCGCCTGTGGCGAGCACGTAGCGGTCGAGGTCGGGCAGCAGGTCGCGTGCGGCCTTCGCCTTGTGGGCGGGTACGAGCAGTGTGACCGCGTCGTGGCCGAAGAATGCGGCGGCGCGGCGCGCGGCGTCGGCCACCACCTGGTCGCGCGCGCAGAACGGCACGAGCACGCGCTCGGGCGTTCGGTCCACGGTGACGCACACCTCGGTCGGTGGTGCGGCAGCGGCCGGTGCCCGGTGCGGTTGGTAGCGCTCGCAGCCGTCGCACAGTTCGGGGATCGGCTTCTTCTCGAGCATGCGGCGGCGCAAACTCCGCAGCTTAGGGCCGTTGAGGATCTCCTCGAGCGACTCGCTCGCGGCATCACCAACGATGTAGCGGCCGTTCAGGTCGGCGCAGCAGGCGACCGCCTTGCCGTCCCACTGGATCGAGAGCGAGTTGAACGGGAAGACGCACGTCGCGCCGCCCCGGTCCGGCACAGCGCCCGCCGCGCAATCCGCTTCGTCCCACGAGTGTGGGTAGCGGATGTAGTACCTGTGGGCGTTCGGCAGCAGTGCCTCGAGCTCGCGCTCGACGTGCAGGTTCTTCGGATGGGTGCGGATCATCTGTACGGTCGAGTGCACGCGCCCGCGGTTGATGGCCAGAAACCGTTGCACGTTGGCGATGACCTTGTCGAAATCGGCGCCGACGCGGCTCGCCTCGTATTCCTCTTTCGTCAGCCCGTCAATGCTGAACGAGATATGGGTGAGGCCGGATTCGATCAGCCTGTGCGCCCACGATTCGCTCAGCGCCACGGCGTTGGTGTGGATCATCACCTTGCGCATGCGCTCGCGCACGATGCGGATCAGCTCGTCGAGGTGCGGGTGCAGCAGCGGCTCGCCGCTCAGGAAGAGGCGCACCTCGACGGCGCGCGGCATCTGCTGGACGATGCAGCTCAGCAGTGCCGGGCTCATCAGGCCGCGCCGGCGAACGCGGCGGTCGCCGCAGTAGGGGCAGCGCAACTGGCAGCGGTTCGTCGGCTCGACGTTGACCCAGTCGAGCGTGTCGAGCGAGACCCAGGCCTCGGCCTCAGCGCCGGGGCGGTGCGTCTTGACGCACTCGGTTCGGAAGCTCGGCTCAAGGTGATACGTCTCGGGCTTTCGTTGCGTGATGCGCTCGAACCCGTGCCGGCGCAGCAGGTCGGCAAGGCTCTCGGGCGTATAGCCGAACAGGTGCGTGTCGCCGGGCCCGCGCTGCAGGCCGTAGATGTTGTCCAGGCGCTCGTCGCGGCCGAGGACGAACTCGCGCGCCACCTCGCGCACGTTGGGGCACTCGATGATGAGGCGGCCGCCGGGCCGCAACACGCGGTTCCACTCGCGCAACGCGCGCTCGGCGTCGTGGCGGCCGAGGTGCTCGATCAGGTGGTTGGCCTCGACGAGCTCGGCGGTGTCGTTGGCGAAGGGGAGTGCGCAGCAGTCGGCCTGCATATCGTTCGGCAGGTCGGTACGCATGTCCACGTTGATGTAGCCGGGCTTGAGGGCGCCGCCGCAGCCCAGGTGCAACTTCAGCGGCGCGCGGGGCGCTTCGGCGACGGCCGCCGCCACTGCCGGGTCGAGGAGTTCAAGTCCGGGCGGTCTCATGCTGTTCCTTCCACGTGAGATGCTTCTCGACGTGTTCGAACACGTCCTCGGCGTGTGATGTGATCGGGAAGATGGCGTTGCTCTCGAGCCGCTGGTAGTAGGCCGGGAACCAACACTCCCTGGGGTTGGCGTTCTTCCAGCGCTTGTCCCAGAGCATCACGGTGGGGACGCCGAAGATGAGCCCGCAGCTCTTGAGGCCGGAGTCCACGGCGACAAGCACGTCGAGCCGGCGCACGAGGGCGAGCGTCTGCGCACTCGTTATGCGGCCGATGAGATTGGCTACGTGCGTGCCCTCCGGCGTGTCCCAGCCGTCGCGCGGGCCGCCGAACAGCACGATGCGGCACGGTCCGTGCCGGTCGAGCAGGTCGGCCAGCCGCTTCCAGCGCGCCTGGCCCCATTCCTTGTATTGGTGCGGATCCTCGTGGGGCGGCCGGCCGTTGACGCCGTGCAGGTGGAACCCGACAAGCACGGCCCCGCCCAGACGCGACGCCGCCTCGACCTCGGCGGCCCACTGCTCGTCCTCGGCGGGCAGGTGGATGGCCGGGTACGGATCGAACGGGAGCTCCGGGTGGATGGCCTCGATCGGGTGGCAGGCGCCGTCGCGGAACACGTCGAGGTCGTAGAAGGTGCCGTCGTCGCTCCACGCGCGGATCGCCTCGGCGGTCTCGGCGTCCAGCGGCCTCGAGTAGTCAACGAGTATGACCTCGTCGAGATGCGGGCTGCTGTCCAACAGCACGCGCGTTACCTCCGGCGACGGCGAGTTGAGGTAGCAGCGCACGTACGCGTCGGGATGCGCGTCGCGGATTCCCTTGAGCTTGGTGCTCATGACGGCTGCGTCGCCGAGGCCGGCGCGCATGTGGATGGCCACTCGTTTTCTCTGCTGCGTCATCGCCGGGCTGCCTGCAAGTGCTCGCGCATGAGCGGATGATCGTACATGGCCGGCGGATGGGGGCCGTCGTAGGGCATGGTCCAGCCGCCGCCCGTTGTGTAGGTACCGTATTGCTCCTCGACGTCGGCCGGGTCGTCGAGCCAGCCCATGTAGACGCGCTCGTACCAGTCGGGCGGGCCGGCGCACGTGAGATCGAGACGCCGGTAGTAGGCGATCTTGCGTTTGACCTGGCCGGCGTCCACGAAGGAGTAGTGGAACATGAAGATGCCGCGGCGGCGCGTCTCGTTGGCACGGACGAGGCGAATCTCTGCGAGATTCGTTCCGTCGTCGCCCACAACCGTCGGGGGTCGGTGCGTCGTGAACCGGGCGCCCGGCACGCGCTTGAAGACCCGGTGGTAGATGGTCTCCCACGGCGGCCCGACGAGCTGCGTATGTAGGTTGTGCCAGAACGGGCGGCAGTAGAAGGTGACCATCGTGATCTGCGGGTCGTCCTCGAGTATCCGGCGCACTGCGGCCAAGTCCTCGGGCAGGTACATCTCGTCGCTGTCAACCTGCCAGACGTAGTCGCCCGTGGCGCGCTCCATGTAGGCGTTGCTCTGTTCGAGCTTGTCCTTCCAGCGGCCTTGGATAAGCGTGATCTTGCCGTCGCGATCGGGCAGATTCCGGACGATCTCGACGGTGCGATCGGTGGACGAGCCGTCGGGGTTAGCGGCGAATATCGCGTTCTCGACGGCGCCCTCGACGACGATGATCTCGTCGGCGAACTCGTACATGGCGCGGAGGCTACATTCGATGAACGGCTCGCCGTTCAGCACGATCATGCCGGCCGTGATTCTCATGAGACGGGCTCCATGGCGGGTTTCTCGAGGACGCAGCCAAGCGACGTGTACTCGAAGGGGTGGAACGCGCGCATCTCCCGTTTCTTAGCGGACCAGTCCACGCCGAAATCGGTCGTGCCGTGCAGCGGCAGGCCGCTCGCGTTGATGATGCGCGAGTAGAGCTGCTCCTCGTCGAAGATCGGCCAGTCCACGATCCGGTGGCGGCCGTTCATCTCGAAGTGAATCGTCTGCTCCAGATCGTCGAAGTAGTCCACGGTGACCACGAACTTGCCCGTCGGCCGCAGCACGCGGACCAGCTCGCGCACAGCGGCGGCGGTCTCGTGCTCGGGCAGGTGTTCGAGCACGGACAAGCAGAAGACCGTGTCGAACGAATCGTCCTCGAAGGGCAGATCGGTGATCGTGCCGATGTGGTAGTGGATGCCCACGCCGTGGATGTCGGCCAGGCGTGTATCCATCTTGAGGTCGGCCGCGGTCACGTCGCACCCGTTCTTCGCCAGGTAGATGGGGAAGATCGAGTTGCCACAGCCGGCGTCGAGCACCTTCATCCCGGCACGCACGCCCGAGCTGATGATGGCCCACGGGTATTCCCACCGCTTGCCAGGGTGCAGATAGCTGATGGGCTCTACGGCGAGGGAGTCCTCCATCTCACGCAGGATGCTCTTGAAGGCGAGGGAGTCGAGGTCGCGGATGTCGAAGACCTTGTTCACGGCCGGCTCCTTTCCCCGAGCTTTTCCAAGACCAGTTCGAAGCTGTACTCGATTTGGCCCCGGCGTTCGTAGTCGTACGAGCCGGTGCCGTGGCACTCGCAGTGCACGACGCGGCAGCCGGCCACGCGCTGCGCGGCGCTGATAACGTCCTGCTCGACGAAGTCGTGCTTGTGCGCGGCGTTCGCGTGGGAGTGGCCGATGTTCGGGTAGTGGTCGCGATGGGGCAGATACAGCACGAGGTATCCGCCGGGCCGGATGAACTCGTGCACGTGGGCATAATGGCTGCGCGCGGTCTCGGTCCCGTAGGTCACCACGCCAAGGTCGTAGCCGATGTCGCGCAGGCGCACGAAGAGCGCCTCATCCGGGTGCTGGACGCAGAACCGGTCACGCTCATAGACGTGGATAGTGCGGACATGATCGCGGAGGTCCTCGGCCCTTCCCGACCCGGTTACACAGTCGAGCGCGGCGCTCTGGAACCCGTTGCGGATGGAATCCAATTGGGTCATGAACACCTGCATCGGCGAGGAGCGCACGACGAGCACGCTTCCGACAGTGCGTGCTCGACTGAGCAGCTCCTGCTCGAAGCTCGACGCGCACGCCGCAGCGCATGCGCCTTTTTGGCCGGCCGTCAGCATCGAGAGACTCCTCGCTTGTCGCATGGGCGAGCGGGCACGGCACGCTGAACAGACGCCGCGCTCGCTTCGGCCTTGGTTCGTTCCTGCTCCCAGGCAGTTGGCGGTTCCCGGCGCCAGGGCGCGTGGATGCGCCGCTGTCGCGTTGTGCAAGTGGCGTGCCAACGACAGCCACAGGACGCAAGAGGTGGGCGGATCGCACCGGGAAGCGGAAGGCTGTGGCATTTCCCGACATGGCGAGAGCCCGAACGCGAGCCGGCCCCATGTGCCCCTCTCACCGCCCGGGCTGCGTGTCGCCGAGGTGACGAACGTTCCCCCGTCGGTGGCATGTTTCTTGCAAATCCTCGTAGCGCGACCGGACTCGGGCGCTCACGGCCGTCGTGTGACTCGATTCAGCACGGTCCCGCTCTCGGCAGGACCTGGGCATGGCCCGACATACAGGGCAAGGAGACCAAATGAAGGCGATTCTCTACTTGCAGGGCAGCCTGCGGGGCTTGAACTGCCGCGACTGCCCCTCACTCTTCATGGAGCGGGTGGACGGGCGGCCGCTGCTCGGTATTCTTTTCGAGGAGGCGACCGCATCCGGCTGCTTCGACCGGGTCGTGTTTGTCACCTCGGCAGATGCTTGTGATGACCCCATCGTCGAGTACCTCGAAAGCGCATGGCCGGCGGTTGAGCCGCATCGGGTCGAAGCCGACTCGCCCTTCGCCCTCGGGCCGGCATCACGCCGGGACCAGTTGCTCACATCGGTGGACTACTCGGGCATCCTCTCGGTCGAAGGCTTCAAGGCGATCGCCCCGCGCTATGCGCGGGACCCATCGCAGGTCGCCTTTATTCTCGACGTGAACGACGCGCCGCTTTGCTCGCGCCGCTACTTCGAAAAGGCGCTCCCCCTCGCTAGGGAAACGGGCTTCTTTGCCGGGATCGCCCCGGGCGCAACGAGCCTGTGCGGTTTCCCGATGCGGGCGTTCGAGAGAATGAGCGGGCACCAGCGCGCGCTCCGTGTCGGCGAGGCAGCGACCGCCCGCGAGCGGGTCGAACGAGCGATACAGGAGATCCGGCGCGACGGACACCTTGCCTCCGAGAGCGAGATCGAGGCCGTTCACGGCTGGCAGCGTGCCCGGGCCGAGCGATACGGCCCGTATCGCGGCGGCTCGGTGGCACACATGCTCAGGGATTGGGTCACCCGCCATGCCGACGCTGCGCCGCGGGAGCGGTTCGCACGCGAGACCGCCGGCGAGGCGGTCTCGATCACGAGTCGCCCGGGCCTCGAGATGGTGCGCGCGGTCTGCGAGCTGCCCGGCTCCGACGACGCGCCCGCGGGCGAGCAATGGCTGCGGCGGTTCGAGGAGCGCGCACCTCATCGCGAAGGCCAAAGGCGTTTCTATCCCGAGTATCCCTCGTACCTCGAGGTCGAGCTCACGTCGCACTGCAACCTGGCATGCAAGTTCTGTCCCCAAACGCGGCTTACTCGACCGAAGGGCGACCTTGAATACGACGAGTTTGAGAGACTCCTCGATCGGGTCGGCGACTTCGTCTTCCTGCTGAACTTCTCCGGCTTCGGCGAGCCGACGCTGCACCCGCGGCTGTTCGATTTCATCCGGCTCGCCAAGTCCAGGGGGATTCCCCGGGTCGAGATCGAGACGAACGGCACGCGGATCAACGAGGCGTTCTTGCAAGAAATCTTCGAGAGCGGGCTCGATGTCCTCGCCGTGAACCTCGACGCACTCGACGAGGCCGGCGAATCGCCGTTCGGCTCTGTCTACGAGCTCGTCCGGCACATCATCGAGCGCCGTGGCGAGGCGGCACGGCCGTTCATCGTGCTGCAGCGTGTCAACATGGCGGCGCCCGGCCAGGACAGCAAGATCCAGCGCGACTTCACGCTCTGGTACGACGTCGCGGACGCGGTCGTGATCCGACCGTTCAATACATACCGCGGCACGTTCCCCGACAAGCGCGTGATTAACTTCGCGCCGCTCGAGCGATGCGCCTGCAAAAAGCTGCTCATCTCGACGCTCGTTCTCTCGTCGGGCCAACCTGTCATGTGCGAGCAGTGCTTCGACGGGGAGCACGCGGTCTCTGCCGGGCAGAGCGATGGCGGGCTGGAACTCCTCGGTGAGTCCGGGGAGAACCCGTTCCTCCGGAGGCTCCGGCTCGACCAGAACCACGGCCGCGTCAGCGAGTTCTGCGCGCCGTGCACGCAGTGGTACCAGCAGGACGTGGTCTGGACGACGCCCGAAACCAACCGCCTCTGGTTCGAACGGGCGCTCGCGCGCGCGGCACGGCGGGTGGCCGACGGGCTGCTCACGAATGGCCGCGAGCGAGTTGCGCGGACGCAGCTCCCCGAGATCATCCGGCGCTCCGGCGACCACGACGATGCGCTTCGAGCCGCGTTCGAGCAAAAGGTCGGCCGCGAGCGGTGGGCCGAAGCCCAACCGGAAGGCATGCCGGTGCTTCGCGGTCGGATCGGCACGAAGGGCTCGGGTCGAGGCGAGCTGGCGCACCCGATCGCCTGCGCCGTGCTGGGCGAGCGGCTCTACGTGACCGACGCCGGTAACCGCTGCATCTCCGCTTTCTTGCTCGACGGGGAGTTCGAGACATCCTTTGGCGAAACCGGCGAATACGACGAACGCCACGACAGGCTCCCGGACATCGCCGCGTTGGACGGTGAAATCCTCGTCGCCGAGCGCGAGCGGATCCAGCGCTTCGCACCCGGCGGGGAGCTTCTCGGCGCGCTCACGCCCGATTGGCGTGGCGCGACACTGATCAATGTCGCCCCCGGCGCTTCAGGACACCTGTGGATCGCCACAGACCGGGGTGAGGTGCTCCTTCTCAACGTGGGTTCGGGCAAGATCGTCCGCAGCGTGCGCGATCCGTCGTGGCTCAAGGTCCTTGTCAACGCCTCACCTGAGAGCAATGAGCTGTTCGCGGTGAGCATTGACCGGAACGAGCTTTTCATCTTCGATCTCGATGGGACATTCGTGCGCCGGGTTGGCCGCGAGCAACTTGGACGGCTGAACTGGCCGAACTGTATGGTTGGGTGCAGCTCCCTGGGATATGCCGTATCGAACGCTGGGAGCCGGGAGATCCTTTTCCTGTCGCCAGAGCTTCGCAGTCTCGGCGCACTGCCTACGCCGGGATGGACCGGCAAGATCGCCTACAGGGGCAATCGCCTATATGCCGTGACCGGTGGGGACGAGGAATCCTGTCTTGCGTGGGAATTCCAACCCACGGCACGCACTGTCATGGTGTCAGGCTCGTGTTAGTCAGCGGGAGAGGATGATCGTGGGATTTGTCCCATTAGATGAATTGCCCTTGGCGGTCCTGCACCTGCATGACCTGTGCAATCAGAGGTGTCCATATTGTGTTGCGGAGACGAGTTCGCGCAGAGGCTTTGGCCGAATCGCCGAGGCGGCAGCGCGGCAGGCGATCGTGCGCTTCTTCGCGGATCACGGCCCGTATCAAATCATGCTCAATGGCGGCGAACCCCTCATCACGCCGAACCTCTTCGACATGCTCGAGGCGCTTGCGGCACAGGGCCATCTGATCACGCTGCAATCGAATCTGAAAGCCGGTGTGGAGCGGTTCATGCGCGCCGTCCGTCCGGAGCAGACCGGCTACATCATGACGGCGTTTCATTCAGTGGTGCTGCACCGCCTCTCGCCCTATCTGGGAGTTGTCAGCGAGTTGAAGGCGCGCGGCTACCCGGTCGTGGTCAAGCTCGTGCTGGACGACGCGATGCTGGCGGCGCTGCCGCGAGTCCATGGTGCGTTCACTGAGAATGCTGTGGGTGTGTTTCTCACGCCGAGGATTCACTTTCCCCAAGACGGGCGTGTCTATCCCCAGGCTTACAATGCGGCACAGTGGCGCGAGATTGCCCCCCGCATGACGATGGCTGCCTCGTGGCTGTTCTTTGCAGGTGGCTGGCGTAGTCGTGGGCGCATATGCGGCGCCGGGCAAGTGCTTTTCTACGCGTGGGCAGGGAGCGGACGCATCAGCGGCTGTGCCCACAACTTTCCGCGAGACCTCGGCGATCTCTACGCCAACAAGCTTGATCCACCGCGCGAGATGCCCAAGTGCGGGTTGGATCAGTGCATTTGCGATTTCCATACGTATGTCGGCGTGACCCCGGGCCTCGATGACAGCGCCCGGTTTCGCGCCTTGCTCGCCGGCCCGTGCAAACCCGTTTCGTTCGGCGATTACCTGGCGTTCGTCGAGCAGGCGGGAATTGCACCGTTCGTTGACCTTGTACCCGTGATAGCCGAAGCGGGCCTGTGGGATGCCGAGGCGGCACCCGCCCTTCACACATTCAGCCAATAGGAGCGTAATGCATGGGCGCGAAGTCCGAATTCGACGTCTTTCTGACACCGGAGGCGTTTGCCATCAATAAGGCGCGCTTGGAGCATCTCGCGTCGCTCGGCCTCGACCTGCACCAGAAAACCGTCCTCGAGGTGGGCGCAGGAATAGGCCTCCATACCGAGTTCTTTGAAGCGCGGGGCTGCACGGTCCTCTCTACGGACGGCAACCCGAGGAATGTCGCTGAAATGGCAAGGCGATATCCGCACAGGCGAGTGCAGGTCCTCGACCTTGAGGAGCCAACGTGCGTCCGGGACCTCGGCGAGTTTGACGTGATTTACTGTTATGGCACCCTGTATCACCTGTGCCGACCCGAAGAGGCGCTGCGCGCGCTCGCGGATGTATGTCGGGAGCTGATTCTGATCGAGACGTGCGTTGCTCTTGGCGCCTATTCGGAGCTGCACCTGGTACGGGAATCCAATTCAAATAACCAGTCCATTTCCTCGATAGGCTGCCGGCCCACACGCCTGTGGGTCATGGAGATGCTCGAGCGATATTGTAATTATACCTATATTACGAAAACACAGCCGAAGCACCGGGATTTCGAGCTTGACTGGCGAATTCCTGCCTCGCCGAAGCTGCACCGAGCGGTATTCGTCGGCTCGAAGCGTGCGCTGGACAACGAGAACCTTCTCGATGCCGTTCCCGAAGTTCATGCAGCCGCGGGAGCAGCTCCGTGACGCGGGATGCCTCGTGCACGGCAGATGCGAATGGCAACGTTCACGACATGGAAAGGATAAGTCATGTCTCCTGGCATTCCTCGAGAGCTTGAAAGGGAATACGAGCCGACAGAGAGCGCGGATGTGCTTGAGAAGCTCTCCGATCTTTATATCGCACAATGTCCGGACGGGTATGAAATCAAGGCGAGCGTTGACGCGTTTTACAGCAGCGAGGACTTCTGGGAGAAGTTCCAGGGTTGGCTCAAGCGTATTCCCGACTTGTATCCGGCAAGCGACAAGGCGTTCGTGGAATCCGCCATACGGATTGATGGAGCACGCATTATCAATATCGGCACCTTTTACCCATGGGCGGAGATTGAATGGGGAGAACGGGCGGAAGCATGGGTCGGTTTAGACAATAATCCGCGCGTGCTCGAACGAGCGCGGGAAGTCCTTCGCGAGTATCCGAATCATCGCGTGACCTGGATGCAGGCGGATATTACCTTCCCGTTGGATATGGGTGAACGATTCAACTGTGTGCTCGATCTGAGTACGTTGGACCAGTTGGACCCGCGCAAGTACAGGACAATCCTTGAGAATTACAGGCGGCTGTCGGACAGGCTCGTGCTCGCCTACGACGCGACGGATGAGTGCCTGGCGAGGTATGACTTCGAGCAATGCGGCTTCAACGCGCTGATCAATCCGCAAGCGATGGCCGAGATGTTGGAAGAGGTGGGATACCGCGTCATCGAGCACAAACCATTTGTTTATAAGGAGTGTCGGAGCTACGTCTCGGCGACTGTAGAAGCGCTGCGTAACGCGTAACGCTATGGCGCTATGTGAAAAGGAGAGCGCAGGGCGATGAGTAACCCGAACAGGATATTGGACAATACCGTGGAAGCGAACGCCGATTTTGCGCGTCGGACACGGGAGAAGTGGCGAGAGGTCCCTGCGACCCGAACCGGGCGCGCGTTCAGCGCGGACTTGCTCGAGTGGCCGGACAATCGCCTGCTCGAGTACTGGGAAGAGGCGCGGCGCCAGGTTTCAGTACCGGAGGTGCGGGGCTGGTTCCAGGAGCGGTACGCGGAGGAATTTCGCGGTCGCGACGTGGCCGACGTCGGGCCGGGCATTGGAATTGAAGGCATCCATTTCGCGCAGCACGGCGCGCGGATCACGTTTGTGGATATCGTCGAAGAGAATCTCGTCTTGCTGCGTCGCCTTTGCGAGCTCAAGGGCATCGAGGCCGATTTCTACTACATTGACGATTTCTTCCATTACCACTTCAGCAAGCAGTTCGACGCATTCATGTTCATTGGTTCCATGCACCATGCGCCGTTCGATTTCAGCAAGCGACAGGCGGCGGCGATGACACTGTCTCTCAGGTCCGGTGGCAGGATCATCATGCTTGCTTACCCGAAGGAGCGATTTCTCAAATCCGGAGCGCGGGACTTCGCGGAATTCGCCAAGAAGACGGACGGCGAGCGCACGCCATGGGCCGAGTGGTACGACAAAGAGAAAGTGCGCGAACTTTTTGGACCGGAGTTCCAGGTCAACTGGAACCGCAACTTCGGAATGCACCAAAACGATTTCATTTGGTTCGATCTCACGAAGGCGAGCGCAAAGTGACGGACACCGTCGAAAACGCTGCACCAGTGCTAAGCGTGGTAGCAGCAGCGCGCAACGACGACCATGGCGGCAACCTGCTGGGGCGCATGCAGTGGTTCATGGACTGTCTCGACGTGCTTTGCGAGCGCTACCGCCTCGCCGCGGAGCTTGTGCTCGTCGAGTGGAACCCGCCTACGGATCGGGCGCCGTTGTCGGAAGCGCTTCGCTGGCCGCGTTCACATCGCGCTTGCGGCGTGCGCATCATCACGGTGCCGCATGAAGTGCACCGCCGTTTCAAGCACAGTGAGGCGCTGCCGCTTTTTCAGATGATCGCCAAGAACGCCGGCATCCGGCGCGCGCACAGCGACTATGTGCTCGCATCGAACGTGGACGTGCTGTTCTCCGACGAGCTCGTGCGTTTCCTCACCTCGGGGAGCCTTCGGAGCGGGCGTCTCTATCGAGCGCAGCGCTATGACGTTCCAGCTACAACGCCTGATGTGCCATCGGTTGACGCGCTACTGGCGTGGTGCGCCGGGAACGTGGTCCGCATCAATGCGCGGGACGCGACGATCAACCTCGTCACAGGTGATCGTCACACCATCTACGTTCCCGGCACCCGTCGCGCGCGCCTGCACACGAACGGCTGTGGCGATTTTCAACTCATGGCGGCGCGCCACTGGCGGGAGCTGCGCGGGTACCCCGAATTTGAGACCTACTCGATGCATCTCGACTCGATACTGTCTTTTATGGCGCATTTCGGTGGCGCGCGCGAAGAAGTGCTGCCCGACCCGATGCGCGTGTACCACTTCGAACACGCAGGCGGATGGACGCCCGATGCGGCGCGCGCGAGGACGCTCGATGTGCGCCTTGAAAAGGCCGGGATCCCGCAGCTTGCCCACGCCACGTTTGACGCGTGGGCGAGAGAGATGACGCGGTCGGAGCAACCGATCATATTCAATGATGAGGATTGGGGACTTGCGAACGACGAGCTCGACGAGGAGCACGTCGTGAGCGCGTCCTGGGAGGCGGAAACCGCCGACGCTTCCCCGGGTGCAGCGGTAACAGCGGGCCTGGCTAGGCGAGGAAAGGACGAAGAATGACCACGCTCGATCAATCGGCAAGAACCGCGAGCGGCGCCGCGACAATGGATCGTGTGGATCTGCCGACCGTGTCGGTCGTCGTGCCGTGCCTGAACCGGGTCAACTACATCCGCATGACGCTCGACAGCATTCTCGCGCAGGACTACCCGAACATCGAGTGTATCGTCATGGACGGCGGCTCGACCGACGGCACGGTCGAGCGCGTCGAGCGCGAGTATGCGGGTCGGGTCCAGCTCATCTCGGAGCCCGACGACGGGCACGCCGACGCGATCAACAAGGGCTGGTGGCGCTCGAAGGGCGAAATCCTCGCCTGGCTCAACGCCGACGACGTGTGGCTGCCGGGTGCGGTAGCGAGGGCCATCGAGTATCTGCTCGCGCATCCCGAGGCGGACATGGTGTACGGCGACTGCGCCTCGATTGACGAAGAGGGGGAACTCGTCGGCACGGCCTACCTGCGTGAGTGGAACCTGCGCGACGCGGTCGAGTACTGTGACCACTGCATTCCGCAGCCGGCCTCGTTCATCCGGCGCGGGATTCTCGAAAAGGTCGGCTGGCTCGACGCGTCGTTCATCCAGAAGAAAGACCACGAGCTATGGCTGCGGGTCGGCCGCTACGGAACGATCCGGCACATGCCCGAAATGCTCGCAGCCGCGATGGCCGTGCCGGGCTACATGGGGTACCGAGGTGACTTCACGGCGGAGACCTGCGTGCGGATCACGCGCAAGTTCTTCCAGGAGCTGGAGGACGCGGCGCTCTTCGACGATATCCACGAGCGCGCCATGAGCAATAGCTACCTCAAGGGCGCCGTCTACGCCTGGAACGAGGGCTTCCACTGGCGCACGGCGCTCGAGTACGCGATGCGCGCGATGGAGGTGGACCCCTCGAACTCGCGGCGCGTGCTGGCACAACTGCGGCACCAGTTCGCTCGGCCCAAGACCGCGCTGACGATTCGCACCATCGAACAGATAGACCAGACCAGCGGCTCGCTCGCCCTCTTCGGCCTGACCGACCTGGCCAAGCAGCTCGTCATCGAGTTTCAAGACCGCATGATCCTCTACATTATTGACAACGACCCGGAGAAGCAGGGCGTGCGGTTCAACAGCATCGAGGTGGTCTCGTTCGAGCACGCACGCTGGCATCCGCCGGATGTCGTCGCCATCGCCAGTACGGTCTCGGTGCCGGAGATGCGGCACCAGTTGGAGGCATGCCCGGAGTTCAAGAGCACGCAGATCGTGACGACCCGCTCGACGCTTATGATAGACCTGAGCGGCGACCGCGACGTCGAGTACTCGTGGACGGCGGCCCACATGCCGGCCGGGCCAGGCCGCGCGCTCGACTTCGGCTGCGGTTTCGGCAGCCTCGGCCTGCTCGCTGCCCAGCGCGAGTACGAACTCATCGCGATCGATCTGCGGGACATCTTCTGGCACTACGCGCACGCCGGCCTCCGCTTCGAGCGCGGCGACCTCCTGAAGCTCGATCTACCTGAGGGGAGCTACGACCTCATTCTCAATTGCTCGACCGTCGAGCACGTCGGCCTCGGCGGGCGGTACGGCTCGGTTGAGCGCGCCGACGGTGACCTCGATGCGATGCGGCACCTGCTCGAGCTCACGAAGCCCGGCGGCACGATGCTGCTCACAATTCCCGTCGGGCGCGACACGCTGTTCAGGCCGCTGCACCGCGTCTACGGCCGCGCGCGCCTTCCCCGGCTGCTCGAGGGCTGGCACGTGGCGAAGAAGCAGTTCTGGGTCAAAGATGAGACGAACAAGTGGCTTCTGTGCGACGAGAACAAGGCGCTCGACTTCGAGCCGACGGACAGGGTCTACGGGCTGGGGTGTTTCGTGCTGCACCGGCCCGCGAGCGAATCGAATCTCTTGAGGAAAGGACACGAATGATGCTGCCGAAGGTCTCCGTGCTCGGCCTGGGCAAGCTCGGGCTGACGACCGCTGCGTGTTACGCCTCAAAAGGGCTCGACATCATCGGCGTGGACGTAATCAAGCACAACGTCGAGGCGATCAATCGTGGCGAATGTCCCATCCGCGAGAACGGCCTCGCCGACCTCGTCGCCCAATGCCACACCAGGCTGCGCGCCACGACCGACGCGGGCGAGGCGATCCGCGGCTCCGACGTGACGTTCATCATCGTGCCGACGCCAAGCGGGCCGGACGCCGCGTTCTCGAACGACTGTATTATCAAGGCGCTCGACGCGATCGGCCCGGCACTCCGCGACAAGGCGGGCTTTCACATCGTCGTCGTGACCTCGACCGTGATGCCGGGCACGATGCGCGAGGTGATTCAACCGCGGCTCGAGGCGCTCACGGGCAAGGTGTGCGGCCGCGACTTCGGCCTTGCCTACAACCCCGAGTTCATCGCGCTCGGCTCGATCATCCGCGACTTCCTCAACGCCGACATGGTGCTCATCGGCGAGTCCGACCCGCGTACGGGCGACGAGCTCGAGCGGATCTACAGGCACGTGTGCGACAGCTCGCCGCACATCGCCCGGATGAACTGGATCAGCGCCGAGATCACGAAGCTGAGCCTCAACTGCTACGTGACGACGAAGATCAGCTTCGCCAACAGCATCGCGCAGCTCTGTGAACTGATGGACGGCGCCGACGCGCATGCGGTGACCGAAGCGATCGGCCACGACTCACGCGTCGGCGGCAAGTACCTGCGGCCGGGCCTCGGCTTCGGCGGGCCGTGCTTCCCGCGCGACAACATCGCGTTCATCAAGTGCGCCGCCGACCACGGCATGGAAGCGAAGCTCTCGAGGGCCGTCGTCGAGGTCAACAACGACCAGGTCGAGCGCGTCGTGAGCAAGGTCAAGAACGCGGTGGCGCCCGGCTCGCGCGTCGCCGTGCTCGGACTGAGCTACAAGCCCGGCTCGCACGTGACCGAGGCGTCGCAGCCCGTCGAGATCGTTCACAGCCTCGTGCGGGACGGCTACCGCGTGCGGGCGTACGACCCGCAGGTCCGCGAAGTGCCCCATGACGGCGCTGAGCTCGTGTCGTCGGTCGAGGCGTGCCTCGAGGCGGCGGACTGCTGCGTGATCGCCACCGCGTGGGACGAGTTCACGCGGCTGAGGCGCAGCGAACTCGAATCGCGAATCAAGCCCGGCGCCATCATTGACTGCTGGCGCTTGCTCGACGAGCCTTCGCCTGTTGGGCAACCGGTTTAGGACGGCGGGCAACACTGAAACAGGTATCCGGAGGAGGTGGCTTATGCACATCATGAGAGGGCTCACGCAATGCCGCCGACAACGACTGAGAAAGTCACCACCGAGAAAGCCTCGCGGATAGAATGGTCCGTCCACAAGAAGTGGAACCCGTTCAACAGCTACAAGCTGCTGGCGCACGTGCCGCGCTGGAGCCTGATCAAACGCGGCAAGCCGATCCCGCAGCCGGCGCTCGTCACCGTTGACCCGATCAACCGCTGCAATCTCAAGTGCCAGTGGTGCAACGCGGGCTACATCCTCGAGCATCGCATGCGCGCGTTGAGCAAGGAAACGCTGCTCGACCTGGCCGACTTCCTCGCCGAATGGCAAGGGAGCCCCGAGTGGTCCCGGGGCGTCGAGGCGGTCTGCATTGCCGGGGGCGGCGAGCCGCTGCTGAACAAGCACGTCGGCCACTTCATCGAGCGGTGCGTCAGCCACGGCATCGAGGTTGGCGTGGTAACCAACGGCACGGTCATTGACCGCTTCCTCGAGCCGCTTTCGCTCTGCACGTGGGTGGGTGTCTCGGTGGACGCCGGCTCGAACGAGGTCTACAATCGCCTCAAGGGCCTCGATCCGGACGCGATGATGTTCGACCGCGTCGTCGAGAACATGCTGCGGCTCAACGCCTACGCCAAGGCGAGGCAGGCGCCGCTGGCGAACAACCGCTCAGGCGGCCACGGCGTGAGCTACAAGTTCCTGCTGTGCGACGGCAACATCGAGGACGTGTACAAGGCGGGCAAGATCGCCAAGGCGATCGGCTGTAAGAACTACCACGTCCGGCCCGTCGGACGCCCCTGGCACCGGCTTGGCGAGGCCGACGGCGAGGGCTTCATGAAGTTCACCAACGGCGCGATCGAGCGCTTCTTCGAGGAGCTTGAGCAGGCCCGCCGGCTCGAGGACGAGAACTTCGGCGTCTACGGCATCACGCACAAGTTCAGCAACGTGTTTGATATCGAGAACTTCTTCTCGACGTGTCACGCCGTGTTTATGACCGCGGTGTTCATGCCCCGCGTCGAGTCCAACGACGCCGACGCCTTCACCATGGGCCTCTGCTGCGACCGCCGTGGCGACCCGAGCCTCGAGCTCGTGCGCGACGCCACGTCGCTGGGCGAGGTCGCCCGGCTCTGGGGCAGCCGCGAGCACTGGCACATCTTCGACTCGATTGATGTCAAGACCTGCCCCCGCTGCACCTACCAGCCGCACAACCAGATCTACGAGCACGTCATCCTCCGTGACAGCATGACCTACAAGTTCATCTAGCTGACTTGTGCGGTGAAGCATGACACGAAGAGGAGGCGCGGGGACACAAAAAGTGGTGGGCAATGCAGGACTCGAACCTGCGACCTCATGGGTGTGATCCATGCGCTCTAACCAACTGAGCTAATTGCCCACTTGAGGAATAGATTTTCGCCCGACGTGGCCACCGACGCAAGGGGAAAGTGCCGGCGGGCGCTTTTTCCACCCGGCTCGCGATCCTTGACCGCGGCGATGCGCCCCTAAGCGGGCGCGAGCTTATATTTGACGGGGCGCGGTCGGCGTGTTCATCCTTGTTGACGCCTCTCGCCGCACCAAGAGCTTAGTCAGCCAGGCTCGCAGCAACGGAGGGGACTTTTTTGCCGCCCTCTTCTTCAACGGTGGCGGGAACGACCGATACAGGAACGAGCACCGGCCACTCGGATCGACCGATCTGCGGGACGGCTTCGGGGTGTTTGTTGATGCATCCGGCGGCGACGCAGACGAATAGAACCTCAACTTGGTCGGCTGCGCTTCCCTCAAGCCCGATTTGCCCGAGTACCGCTCGCGAGTACCGCTCGCATGACATGTTCCTCGATCTCCCCGGCGACATACAGAATGCAACGCGCACGTAATTGAATGGAGCGCACGCCAACGGCCTGTCGTTGCCTCGGGAGACATCTGCGTCGCCGCTGACGAGTCGCCTTGACACCTCAGTTGCCATTTCCTGGCATGTTTCTTGTGGTAAAAACGGGTGGTTGGACTTTGCCCCTATGAAGGGCGTCCTATCGTCTTGCGGTAATCAGTTCCAGTTGTGACAGGAGCAGCAATGGTCATTGGCCGCACCGTGAGAGAGGCCGAGTTCACCGCCGAGACGGTTGACAAGGCCGTCGAGCAGGGGCTTCGGACGCTGGGTCTCTCCGAGGACGAAGTTACGATCACTGTCGTTCAAAAGGAGCAGCGCAAGCTCGGCCTGTTCAAGTCGAAAGCGGTTGTGAGCATCGCCTACGACGAAGAGTACTGCAGCCAGAAGCGAGAAGAGGCCGAGATCGAGCAGTACCTCACCCTCCGCTATGCGCCCGATGGGTTCATGCTCAAGATTGATCCCGTTCCGGAGGAGCTGCATCCCCGGCTCTTCCAGGTGACGACCCACTTCCTGATTAAGTATCACGTGCCCGGCTTCAAGAAGGCCACCGTCGAGCAGCTCGTCGAGGAGCAGTCGGGCGAGTTCCACCTTGTCTTCAAGCCCGAGGTGATTGAGCTCGACGGGGCTCGCACGAGCATCTATCTCACGGCCAACGACATGGTGGTCTACTACCTCCAGTATGATCGAGCCACGGTCGGGCGCGAGATCTTGGATAAAGCAATTGCCGAAAAGGGCGTCGTCAAGGGCATTCTGGACGAAGCGATCGAGGCGATCGCCACGGGCGCCTACGCGGCCGGTCTGCCGATCGTGATCGCCCAGGGCAAGCCAGCGCGCAACGAGCTTGCCCCACCGATCGAGTATCAGTTCAACCCGAACACCATCCGCATCACGTTCAAGGAGGACACCTCTGTTGATTTCCGCGACGTCATGCGGCTGAGCTTCATGAAGAAGGCTGAGGTGCTGGTGCGCAAGGGCGAGCGCACGCCCGGCGAAAAGGGCTGGACGGTTACCGGCAAGGAACTCAACTACAAGGTCGAGCCCGACAAGCCGCTCCCGAAGGGGACCAACACTTACATCAGCGACGACGGCAAGGAGCTGTGCGCCGGGAAAGACGGCCACATCGAGATCCACGACGGGCTGGTCTGTGTCGAGGAGGTGTACGCGGTTGAGGGAGACCTGGACTTCCACACTGGCAACAT
>CBDUSE010000012.1:0-30571 GCA_965369835.1 uncultured bacterium | reverse complement strand
GCGAGCGCATTGTTCGCGATGATGAGGTTCTAGACGCGGTCGAACACCGCATTGCCGGGCTTTGGTGTCTCGTCGTGCTCTCCTGACGCGCCTCCTCGGAGGTGAGCCATTATCGGCTCAGGCAGCTCGGGCTCAAGACTGTACCTGTGGACGATCTCAAGACACGCCTCGAACGACGAGGTGTCGGGCGCCGTCGGGCCGGACGAGATAACGTCGAGCCGGTCGCCGACGACGTCCGAGACGATGAGCGCAACGACCGTGGCCGGGGCCGCGATCTGGGCGAGCCGTCCCCCCTTGAGCCGCGAGAGGTGTTTTCTGACGGCGTTCAACTCGCCGATCGTTGCGCCGCATCGAAGGAGCGCGCGCGTCGTCGCCTGCTTCTCGTGCAGAGAAATCCCCTCGACCGGCGCCGGCAGCAGGGCCGAGCCTCCGCCGGAGATGAGGAAGATCACGAGATCGTCTCTGCCCGCGTCGCGGGCCATCGCTTCAATCTGCAGCGCGGCTTGCATCCCCTTCTCGTCGGGGACGGGGTGGCCCGCGAGGAGCGTCCTGATCCGGCGCAGCGCCAGCGCATGGCCGTACTTCGTGACGATCAGGCCATGGTTGATCCGATCGCCCAGCATTTCATCGAGCGCCTGGGCCATTGCGGGCGTCGCCTTGCCGGCGCCGAGGACGATCACTCGCTCAAAGGCGGTAAGATCGTAGGCGCGGCCGGCGATCAACAGCCGCGCACCCTCGACCCGCACAGCACGGCGTACCGCGTCGGTCGGGTCGGCTGCATCGAGGGCGGCTGCGAAGATTGCGCGCGCATCCTTTCTCAGTTTCTTGAGCATGTGACCGATCATACTCGGGAAGCCACTGCGTTTCCACATGGAGCCGCCGCGTACCTCATCGAGGCGAAACGCGTTGACTCGGCACGATGGGGGGCTAGAATCGGTAGCGATGAAAGACGACGCTCACACGCTCACTATCGTCATACCGGCCTACAACGAGGAGAAGGCGATCGCCGCGATCATCGAGCGCTGCCTCGCTGAGCGTGAGCGTATCGTCGCCGGAACGCCCATCGAGGCCGTCGAAGTGCTTGTGGTCAACGACGGGAGCCGGGACCGCACCGCCGAGATCGCCGCCGGCTACGACGACGTGCATCTGATCAGCTACGAAAAGAACCGGGGCTACGGCGCCGCGCTCAAGCGCGGCTTCGACGAGGGGCGTGGCAGCCTGGTCTCGTTCCTCGACGCCGACGGCACCTGCGACCCCCGCTTCTTTATCCCGCTGGTGAACCGCCTGATCGAGGAGAACGCCGACGTAGCGCTCGGCTCGAGGCTCGGCCCCGAAAGCGAGATGCCCCGCATCCGCCGCCTTGGCAACCGCATCTATACCGTGCTGATCAACGCGCTCACCAGCGCCGCGATTACCGATAGCGCCAGCGGCATGCGCGTCATCCGGAAGGCGTCGCTCGGAAAGCTTTACCCGCTTCCCGACGGCCTGCACTTCACGCCGGCGATGACCGCGAGGGTAGTCTCGTCCGACGAGCTCAAGCTGATCGAGGTGCCGATCAGCTACAGGGAGCGGGTCGGCAAGTCGAAGCTGAGCGTCGTGCGTGACGGCGTGCGGTTCCTCAAGGTGATAATGGACATCATCCTGAGCTATCGGCCGCTGCGGTTCTTCTTCTATGTCGCCGCCCTCGCCATGGTTCTTGCGCTCGGTCTGCTCGTCGAGCCCGCCGTCTTTTATTTCACCCAGCGGCAGGTGCCGAACTGGATGATCTACCGGCTCATGGTGGTCGTGGTGCTCATGCTCACGAGCCTGGCGATCATGACCGTTGGGCTTGTCGCCGACCAGGTTGCCGAGCTTGTGAACGCCGAGGTGCGCCGTCGCAGGCCCCGCGCGATCGAACGGTTTCTCAGGCGGGTCCTTTCGCAGAAAACGATGATCATCGCCGGCCCGATATTCGTGCTCCTCGGCCTCGCCATCAACTGGAGGGGCCTCTACGGGTTCTTCACCGAGGGGCGCGTCAAGGTGCCGTGGGTCTTCCCGGTCACGGGCGCCTTCTTCGTTCTGATGGGTGTGTGGTCGTGGGGCCTCGGCATGCTGCAACGCATCGTGCGCACGCTCCGGCTTCGCGAGCAGCATCGAGCCTCGCGCCCCGACTCGTCGGAAGGAGCGAGTGCCGCATGAGTTCGCCTGCCGAGCTGCCCTTCATCTCGGTCGTCATTCCGGTCAAGAACGCCGAGGCGTACATTCGCGACTGCGTCGAAAGCCTCAAAGCGCTCGACTATCCCGCCGACCGATTCGAGGTCATCATTGCCGACGGCAGCTCGACCGACCAGACGCGCGAGATCGCCGCGAGCTACGGCGTCACCGTTCTGACCGACGAGGTCGAAATGGTCTCGCACGGCCGTCATGTCGGGTTCAAACACTCGAGGGGCGATTTCATCGCGTTCAGCGACGCCGATTGCATTATGGAGCCGGGATGGCTCCGAAACGCGCTGAAGTACTTCGACGACCCCGAGGTCGGCGGCGTCACCGGCCCCACGCTCATCCCGATGGGCGAGACCCGGTTCGGCCGCGGCGCGGGGTTTGTCTTCTCGCTGGCGGTTGTCAGCGGCGCCTCGTGCCACGCCGACGCCGCGTCGAAGGTGGTCAGGGTGAGGGACCTGCCGGGCGCGAATTGCATCTACCGGCGGGAAGTGATCGAGCAGGTCATGCCGCTTGGCACGATGCTCATCACCGAGGACGTCGAGATGAACTGGCGCATCCGCAAGCACGGGTGGAAGCTGTTGCGTACGCCCGACGTGCGCCTCTGCCACAACAAGCGACCGACCCCGAGGCGTTTCTCGCGCCAGATCTACCGCTACGGCATGGGCCGGTGCCAATGCGCGAAAATCAGCTGCGCCATGCTCGCCCCCGCGCACGCCCTGGTTGCGGCGTGGATCCCTCTCGCTATCGCTGCAATTCCATTGCTGGCGATCTTTGCGCCGGTTCTGCTCGCCATCGTGGCAAGCGTTGCGGCGATTGGCGTCCTCGGGTTTCTGCTCGTGGCGTGGGTCAGGACCGGCTCGCTTGCGGCTGCGTTCGGCGCGGTGCTGGCAATGACGATCGTGCTGGTGCTTTGGCCTCTCGGCTTCCTGCGCGAGCTTTTCTTCCCGATCCGCCGGCTCGAGGAGTCCTCACTCCGAAGTGCCGGCGCCGAGTGAAGCGGGCTCTTCCCCGGCCCCCGCTTTTTCAGCAGCGAGTTTCCATAGCCCCAGGCGCTCCCGGCAAAGAAACGGCAGACCGAGCGAGATAGTCGCCAAAAGCCTCACGCCGTGGAGCACAAGCGAAACGCTTGCGGCAAGACTTGCGTTCACACCGAAGATCGCGAGCACCGCCACGATAACAACCTGGTACTGGCCCAGTCCCGCCGGCGTCAGGCGGACGATCATACCGAAGTACCCAATCGCCGTGGTGAAGAGCGCGACCTGGAACCCGAGCTCGAGACGGTAACCGAAGCCCAGGAAAACGAGGTACACAAACATCGCGTGCGACAACCATAATAGCACTGAAAGGGCCAAGACACCGAGGATCCTGTTGGCTCGCAACTCGCGAACGCGGCGCAACCCGCCTGCAAAGCTCCCGAAGAAACCTGCCACGCGCCGCCCTATGCGGGGGGAAACCCTCGATAATGTTCTTTCAAGGAGGAGAACAGACCTGTGCGGCGTGGCGGCGAAGAGCACGAGCAGCGCCACGCCAGCAACCAGTGTGGCGGCAGCCACCGCTGCAGCGACCGTGAGCCATCGAACGCCGGGGACCAGAAGAAGTGCAAGTAACACCAGCACGAGCAAGAGCAGCGTGTCGAGCACCCGCTCGACGGCCAGCACACTGAGGACGGATCCGAACGGTGCCTGCGCACGCCGTTTGAGAACGTAGGCCCGGGTAAACTCGCACAGACCGGGCACGGCCAGCCCGATGAGGAAGCCGTTCGCCGTGGCGGACAGGCAGTCCAGCACGGTGGCGCGCTCATGCGCCACCCCGAGGCGCTGCCACCGGACCGATCGTATCACAACGGCCATCAGGCGAAACAGAAAGCCGCCGAGCAGGGGCCACATGCTTATGGCCGAGAATGCACGGGCGAACTCGGTGAAGTCGATTCGAAGGAACACGATGGCCAGGAGCCCAACGGCCAGTGCGAGACTCGGTAGCACCTTCCAGAGGAGCCGCCTGCGAGGCGGCGCCATCGTGCCGCCGTGGCCCGTCATTCGAGGTATCCCAACTCTTTGAGGCGCTTGGCCACCTCCGCCTCCTCATCCTGGCTGTGGACGTCGGCCGTCGAGGGCGCCGTGCTCGTGTCGATATCGCCCGAGCGCGGTGGGTCAGCGGCCAACCGCTCCGGCGTGTACGCCTCGGCGATCACGCGGCCGTCCATGTCCTTCGGCACGGGGAAGCCCATCTCGTAGAGGATCGTCGCCGTCGCGTCCATCACGATGCCCTCGACCCGTGCGCCAGGGCGGATGTCGTTGCCGTGCGCCAGGAATATACCGTTCGGCTTGTGGTAGCCGCTCTTATCCCAATGCAGCCGCTTGGTGTCCAGGATCGGCGAGACGAGCGGCCCCCGGCTGACATCCGATGTGAACGAGTACCTGTAGTGCCAGTCCACGATCAGGTCCGGTGACCTGTCGAGGAGCTCGCCTGAGTAGACCTCCTCACGCCGATAGACGCGCTGCACAATCGGCTCACCACTCGTCGGGTCCTCGAGCGCCGAGAGCTTCTCGATCAGCTCGTCCCGGAGCGCCTCGTATTCCTCACCCGGCTCGATAATGCCTTGCGGCTGTCGCCCCTTGAGGTTGATGTAGATGCTTCGGAACTCGCCGATCGTGTAGGCCCGCGTCCGTGACCAGTCAATGCCCTCGAAGAACACGCGCGTGACCGCCTTCGCCGCCAGCCGCGGAAAGCGCTCTTTGATGAACTGGCGGAAGCCGAACGGGGTGAAGCGGATCACGCTGCCGATCGTGGCATCGATCGCCCTGGACACAAGGCTCTTCCCCTTGCGCAGGGGCGTGGTGTAGCCGTGCTCGACGAGCCACCCGGGGATGTTCAGCCGCTTGTAGGAGGGGCCGAACCCGTGATCGCTCATCATGACCACCGTCGTGCCCGGCTCGATCATCTCCAGGATCTCGGCGATGATCTCATCCTGACGCTGGTGCACGCGAAGGATCGCGTCGCCGTATCGTTCGATCTCTCCTTGCGAGAAGCGGTCGCGCAGGGCCAGATCCATGTACTTCCACAAGTAATGGCAGATGCGGTCGAACGCCGTGAACGCAGCGATGAACAGGTCGGGCTTGAACTTCTCGTAGAGCCATCGGGTCGCCGCGATCCGCCCGTCCAACATCGCAAGCACCTTCTCGATGAAGGCCGCGCGCCGATCCCGGCGCGTCAGGGATGGCAGCTCGATGTCGGCGCACTCGATGATGTAGTTCGGGACCGCGGCGAGCAGCTCCTTCCTGAGCTCGGGCGGCGAGACGAACTGGCTCGACGTGCCCGGCGAAAGGCAGCCGGCCACCACGAAGCCGTTCACCTCTTCGGGAGGATATGTGATCGGCACGTTCAGCACGCCGACGCTCCGGCCCGCCTCGCTCAGCAGCCGCCAGAACGATTTGCCGGCCCGCATGCGCGAGTTGACGAAGCGCGTGCTGTACAAATACGGCGTCGCCTCCATGAAGTCGATCAGGCCGTGCTTGCCGGGGTTCTTGCCGGTGGCGAACGAGGCCCAGCTCTGTGCCGATATCGGCGGAATCGGGCAGTGCAGCGTGCCCCAGGCGCCCTCGTCCATCAGGCGCTTGAACGTCGGCAGCTTGCCCTCGCGCGCCCACGGCTCGATCAGGTCGAACGTGGCGCCGTCGAGGCCGATGACGAAGACCTTTCTGCCCATAGTAATACTCCGGGCGCGCTAATGTCGCGGCCGCCCAAGATGGCGCTCTCGACGCCTGCACTCAACGCTGGCCGTGATGCCTGTCCGGCTTCCTAGTGCGTCTTCGGAATCTCGCCGCGGTGCTTCATTTCCTCTTCGGCGGTCCAGTTGGGGTCTATAGCATAAACGTAGGTCAGCTCCGAGTCAGTCTTGACCTTGGGGTATGGCCACCCCTCGATCCCCAGCCCGTACTTGTGCCAGTAGCCGAGGTTGCAGTCGAACGCGGTGAAGAACTTGTAGAAGACCTTCCCTTCGTACGTGATCCGCAGCACGGCGTTGACCCGGCCGTTGTAACCGTACACCCCTTTGTACTGGTACTCGTGCTCGAGGTTCGGCTCGTTGTTGAACGGGGTGGGCCCCAGGTCGGCCTTCCCGTCGGTGTCCGTGGTCTTCTCGATGTCCACCACGTTGTCAATCGCCTTGGCGTAGATCCCCTTGTGCCAGTCGTCGTGCATGCACTGGAACAGCTCGATCTTGGCGCCGGGGCACGGCTCCCCGTCGGGCGTCTGGACCAGCACGACGTTCTTGTCGGGGATCACGTTCAGGAACTCGCCGAGCGGCGGCGAGGCGTTCCAGACGCCGGCGCGCGCGCGCCGGCCCCGGATGCGCTCCCAGGAGTACGCGGAGTGTTCGCACCAGCCGTTCGCGTATCCCATGCCGCCAACCATATTGCCGTGGCCCGAGATCGTCCGTTTCAGATGGCTGGTCTTCTCCCTTTTCTCCGCCTCGTTGTACTGATGCGCGGTGTGCCGTTCGAGCCGGGCGAAGAGGTCGTATCCGTTGACCTTCTCATCCGGGAAGGCCCGGGTCCCGTCCGCATTCAGGATGTGGATGTCTCCATGCCATATGTTCGAGCCGTACAGGTCAATCAGGTAGCGGGCGTGGCTCACCTCGTGAATCAACGGGGTGTCAATGTACGGGTACGAGCCCTTGCGCCAGTCGTCCCGGAGCCGGTCGTACTTGAACGCGGCCCACGAGCAGCTCTTGTCCATCACGTGGCCCCAGATCAGGTCTATGGTCTTGTTGAGCTTGCCGAACTTGTTGCCGTTCACACCGAAGGTGTCATTGGCGCTCTCCGGGTCCGGGATGATGAACATCTCACCGTTGATTCGCTCGGTAATCCCTTCCGGTGTAAGCGGGTGCTTCGAGATCGCGAACTGGTGGTTGAAGACCCGAACGATCCGCTGGAACCGGTCGTACGAGGTCGAGGTCCGCCTGCCCCACTCCTCGATGCGCCACGTGGCGTCCTTGTGGGGTACCTTGAAGTCGTCCGGAAGGCCCTCACCGGCCCCGATCCGCTGAATGGCGCCGAAGCCGTGGTAGGAGGTCTCGCTGACGTAGTAGCCGAAGACGATACCGTCCGACCACACGGTCAGCGTGTTGTTGTTCGGGTTCGAGTCCTCGTCGCCACGCGGAACCAGCTCGACCTCGATGACGTGGCGCTTGCCGTCAAAGGGCGTCTCGAGGAACTCCATGACCCGCTCGTTCCGGTGGCGGAGCAGGGGTACATCGCCGATCTTCTCGCCGTATTCGACCAGCAGCCCCGCAGGAAGGAGATCCTTGATGACGGCGGCCTTGCTATCTGTAACGCCGTCAACCGAGTGGGTGAGTTGGGCGAGCTTGCAGGTCTTCTCGCCAACGTTGATGATGTGCGCGTGCCAGACCAGCGATTCACCCGGCCGGGGCCCAGTGACCTCCGCGTCCCAATCGCGCTTGACCAGATTGCCGTCCTTGTCCCTGATCCAGCGCTCGATCCAGATAAGGTCGAGATCAACCTTGCCCTCCCTTTCAGGAATGACCTTCACAGGCACCTCATCGAAGATCTCGGGGGAGATGCTTGCCCGGATCGTGACCTCTCCCGGCCGGCGCGCTTTGACCCGGCCAGTGGAGTCAACCCTGGCGATCCTGCGGTTTGAGGAAGACCACTCGATGCCGGCTGAGCCCTCATTTCTAAGGCCGGCATTGCTGATCTTCCACACCCGCATATCGAAGGATTCGCCCGGTGTCGTCACAAAGGGGAGGAACTTCTTGTCGAAGCAGAGCGCCTGCGCCGGCGAGGCCCACAGATACGCCGTCTCCTGCGGTCCATAGAAGTCCACGCCGGTCAGATGGACAGACCTCTTGCCTTCTTCTGTAAACTTGCCATCATCATCTATCGCACGAGCCATGAAGATATAACTGCCGCTTCGAGAGGGAGTAGGGATGGACACAAGCTGTTCACCTTCTACTTGAAGTTCCCCCTCGCACAGGATCCGTGCTTGCGCCTCCGGGACGCCTTCTTTGAGCGTCCACCTGAAAGGCTGAACCCGGTCCTGCCTGTTCATTTTGGCGGTGCTCACGGCGATCTTGGTCACCGTGACCGGGGTCTTGAAGGTAATCGTAAACGTGAAATCCTCTTTCGGGTCGGTTTCGAGCCAGGTGTTCGGCTTGCCGTCGAAGATCGTCCAGATCCGGTCCTTTTCCCACCAGACCCAGTGCGGGCCGTGCCGGACGATGTTCGTATGCTCGAGCTCGGCCACCTCGTAGGCGTAGAGCATCTCGAAGATGTCGAGCCGGACCTCCTGATCGGCGGCACCGTCGGGCGCGGGCCGGCCGTCTGCCTCGGCACGGGATACCGGGGCCGTGGCCGCAAGGCACAGGAGCGCGGAAACGATGGCGAGGCCGTGCAACGGGGCGAGGCGCCTCTGGTGGGCGGGCATGGGTCCATTCCTTCTGGCTGAGCGGTCGTCCATTGCTAGAACAGCCTAACGATACCGGGTCGCAGCTACATCAACAAGGCCTTTCGAAGTATGCGATGCTACACGTGTTGACCGGACTTGCGGACAACTCTACAGTTGGTCGGTCCAGACCGGGAACCAAGAACGCGAGGATGTAGCGGTGAGCGACGAGGAGTTCTTCAAACCGATTCCTGATTCCGTTTACACGCAGTGGCAGCGGGAGCTGCTGAAGTTCTCGGACAACGAGATTCGGGGACACTTGAGGCTTTGCTTCCCCGTGCCCCCACGTGAGGGTTTCGACACCCAGCTGAACACGGTGCACTTCACGTGCACTGTCCGCGCGCTGAATCTATACGCAGCCGTTCTGCACCTCTTGCAGAACGACTTCTGGGAGGAGGCGATGGCGCTCACGCGGTCCCTCTATGAGATACTGCTCAACCTGCACGAGATCCACCGCGAGATGTCTAATGAAAGGGACAACGAGACGCAGGCGGAGAGGTACGTTCGTTTCGCGGCATTGCAGCGGTACTTGGCGGCACGAACAGACCTCGTGCACGGCGTCTACCCGGGAGATGACGCGACGTTGAAGGAAGAACTGCTCAGGCCCTTTGATGACTTCTGGGAGAAGGAATTCGGAGACTTCCGTCTTCCGAAGCCCAAGGCGGGCGCACCTTGGCACAAGACATGGAAACAGAGTTGGTGCGGAAAGAATACCCTCGAGTTGGCGCAAGGCTCGGGCGACGGCCGCCTTGAGGAGGCGTATTACTCCTTCTTTTTCCGCTCGTCCTCTCTTGTCCACGGCACTCCTTACTCCGTTCTGAGTGTCGGCGCGGCGTTCCCGCTTCTATCAGAGCCTGAGCAAGGCAAGCAGGAAGAGGAGATCGAGAAGGACCGGCAGCGTGGCTGGCTGAATGCGTGGTTCTGCGCCGCGTTCTTCCTTATTGACATTGTGGAGTGGACCAAGAACATCCTGGTGGGCTTCGACCCGAATTGGCTGAACGTGCAGAGGAGGACAATCTATGGGATGCGGCTCAAGTTCCCCCCGCCTTTCCCACGTCTGTAAGCGCAAGTGAGCTTGTGCGGCCTGCGGCGGGCCGGGGGCGACCCGCCCTACAGCGCTGACGCGATCACCTGGCTCACTTCGTTGTGCGGTTGCAGCAGGCCGATCTACAGCTGGACTTCCACGGCGAGTGCGTCGCCTTGTTTGCCGAGTGTGATCGGGGCCTTGAGCGTGACGCGGCGCGTGCCGCGCTCGACGGCCACCTTCCTCGAGGCGACCTTCCTGCCGTTGCGCCGGACGGTGACGGTCGCCCTTCCGGCCTGTGTTCCACGGGGAACTTTCGTCGTAAGTTTCTTGAAGCGAAGAGGTTGGCCGCCATGCCACCGGGCGATCGTCAAGGTTGTCATCGCCACGCCCTTCGCCTCCTCATGGTCTATGGTCGCCCAGAACTGCGGCATGAAGATCGGCCACGCCTCGAGCCTCTTGCCCCGGCCGATCTTCTTCGGCACGTTCGGGGCAAGCGTCAGGGCGCCGTCGGGGACGTTCATGGCGAAGCCGCCGATGGCGGGCAGGATGAACCAGCTCGCCGGGTTGGTCATATAGAAGTTGCCCCAGATCGGCTCGCTGTTGTCCTTGCCGCCGTAGTAGAGCACCGCGTCCCACGGGCTCGCCTCGTGCTCGTGGTTCAGTCTGTAGATTTTCTCGAAGCACTCGAGGCCGCCGTCCGGCTCGTTCTCGTAGATGGCGTTGGCGGCGTAGTAAGTCTCCGAGTAGTACGGCCACGAGGCGGTGTACGTGCCGTCCGGATAATGCTCGTTCGCCATAGCGAAGGGGACGCAGGCGAGGTTGCGGCGCGTCATCTTGGTGATGGCCGACTCGATCCGCTCGCGCGGCAGGATGTCGCCGAGGTCGTAGAGGTTAGCGAACCACTGGCCGGCGAGCTGCGCGTTCATGCAGCTCTTCGAGAGTTTCTTGTGGGGCCGCGGGCCCTTCTTCCAGTTTCCAAAACACTCGTCGTGCCAGCAGATGTAGTAGCCGAGCTTGTCGTCCCACAAGACGTTCTCCATCGTCTGGCGGATCTTCTCGGCCTGCGCCCGGCATGATTCCGCGAACTCACGGTCCCGTTTCCAGCGCGCCATCTTCTCGCCCGCCTTGAGGGCCGCCAGATGCAGCGTCGCCACGAATGGCGTGGCGCCGAACCACGGGAACTCCTCGCCGTCGTACGTGTTGCTCCCGGTGCCCCAGAGGTCGGCGACGCCGTCGCCGTTCTGGTCGAGGCGCGCCTCGAATTCGAGGACCTCCTTGAGCTTCGGGTAGATGGTGTCGAACCACTCGCGGTCGCCCGTCCAGATGTAGTGGCCGTAGCACTGGAGGACGAAGACGGTCTGGGTGTCGGGCCAGTGCAGGTTGGCCCAGCCGGGGCCGCGATCAATCGTGCCCCCCTCGAGGTCGTCCCAGCCGACGTCGTGGCGGATCGCACCTCGGCGGTCGAGGTCGAGGTCGAACTCGCCGGTCCTCAGGTTCCAGTGTTTGCCGTGGCGATTGGTGTGATCGGCCGTGATCTGCTGCTTAGCCCAGAGCTCTAGTTCCGCCTTGTTCAGGTCGGGGAAGCACATGGCGTAGATCGCCTGGGCCGCGGCGCGCTGGTCAATAGTGCCGGCGCAGCCGCCCATGTCGGTCGGCGCCTCGTTGATCGTGAAGCGGTAGTCGTTCGTGTACCAACTGTTCGAGATGACCGGGAAGAGGTCGTTCACCAGCTTGATACGAAGCCAGTTCGGGACGTTCGAGCGCATGATCAGGCGGTGCCAGTCGTGGAAGCCTTCCTGGATCTCTGCACGGTGCGCGAGGACGTGCTCGGCCACCTCCCAGGACTCCCCGAAAAAATTCTCGTACGCGTGGCCGTAGTTGATCTCGGGGTTCCTTGTGGCGAGCAGGTTCGGGAACCACCACGCGAGGACGAACGGCACGGTGCGACTCTCGTTGGGCTTGAGCGTGAACTTGACCGCCAGCGCGCCCTGGACCTCGCGTTCGACCGCGCCGGGGAGCGTGCCGTCCTTGTCAAAGGCTTCGAAGAAGAAGGAGTCTGGGCCAAGTCGTTGCGGGCCCGAGAGCCAGGTGACCACGGCGTCGCGGGCGGCCGGCGTGATGAGCGAGGTCGTGCCGTCCACGCGCAGGTCGAGCTTCTTCTGCCTGGCGGAGAAGTGGACGCCGATACAGTCGTTTCCCTTCCTCATTCCTGAAAAGTTGTCGCGTGTGTCGTCAATCGTGCCCCGGAAGTAGCCACCCTGGCCGACCGTGCTCTGCCAGGAGAAGGCGAGACTCACGTCCTTCTTCGTGCGGCCGGTGTTGGTCGCCGTGAGCTGGAAGACGGCGGCGGGCAGCGCCGAGTCCTTGTAGTGGTTTTCCGTTCGGTTATCGAGCCGGAGCGACGAGTAAGCGCGCAGCTTGATCTCGACGTCCTTGAAGCACGTGAAGCGCATCATGGCCTTCGGCAGATAGCCCTCGTAGCTGATCTGGCTCTTGGTGACGCCCTTCGTTCCCTTGAGCGGGTGCGTCTTGAGGATGCGCGCGCCCTGGCCCTTGACCCACGCGGCGAAGAAGCTTTCGGGGATGCCGCCGGGATCGCGATCCGGCTTCTGTGCGGGTGCGGCCGTGCAGACCGGCGCATCCCAGTTGTTGCTTATCGTGACGTTGCTGAACCGGCCGTTAGGGCAGAGCTCGACTTTACCGGCGCCGATACCGCCGAGCGGCACGCCGGAATGCCCCCACCGTTTGCCCGTCTTCTTCACTTGACCCCCTCCTCGGCTGGTGATGGTGCTTTCGTCCGAGTGAACACGCTCCGGCTTCTATCAGACGCTGCCGGGGGCATCAAGGGGAAAGGGTCGGGTAGTGGAAATGATGTCCGGCCCGTGCGCTGCACCGTGGGGAAATGTGGCCAAGATGGGCGGGATTGTCGCAAGAAGTTCTTGATGAGGGGGCAGCCGGCGGCATAAGGTCGCCGCACTGACCGGATCGAGTTTGTGAGTTGATATACGCGGAGTAGGGGAGAAGTCCCGATGCGAAATAACGAATACCATTTCGATACGCTGGCGCTCCACGCGGGCCAGGAGCCCGATCCGGCAACGAACGCACGCGCCGTGCCGATCTACCAGACGACCTCGTACGTTTTCGACAGTCCTGAGCACGCGGCCGACCTGTTCGCGCTCAAGGAGTTCGGCAACATCTACAGCCGGATCATGAACCCCACCTGGGCTGCGTTCGAGGGACGGATGGCGGCGCTCGAGGGCGGCTCGGGCGCGCTCGCGGCGAGCTCGGGAATGGCGGCGATCTCGCTGACCATTCTCAATATCTGCAAGCCGGGTCAGAACTTCGTCAGCTCGAGTTCGCTCTACGGTGGCACGTACAACCTTTTCTACCATACGCTGCAGGGCAAGCTCGGGATCGAGGCCCGCTTCGTCGAGTCAACGGACATCGCCGCCTGGCGCCGCGCCATTGACGACAAGACGCGCTGCCTGTACGTCGAGTCCATCGGCAACCCGAAGAACGACGTTGCTGACTTCGACGCCGTCGCTGCGATCGCCACCGAGCACGGCATCCCGCTGATCGTGGACAACACGGTGACGACGGCGTACCTGTTTCGGCCGTTCGAGCACGGGGCGGCCATCACGGTCTATTCGTGCACGAAGTTCGTCGGCGGCCACGGCACGAGCATCGGCGGCTGCATCGTCGAGAGCGGCACGTTCGACTGGGGCAACGGGAAGTTCCCCGAGCTCACCGAGCCGGACGCCTCGTATCAAGGCGTGCGCTACTGGGAATCTTTTGGAGCGACGGGGATCGCGTTCGTGCTCAAGGCGCGCCTGCAGCTCATGCGCGACTTCGGGCCGTGCATGAGCCCGTTCAACGCGTTCCTGTTCCTGCAGGGTCTCGAGACGCTGCACCTCAGGATGCCGCGCCACTGCGAGAACGCGCTCGAAGTGGCCGAGTGGCTCGAGAAGCATCCGAAGGTGGCGTGGGTGAACTACCCGGGCCTGCCGAGTCATCCCAGCCACGAGAACGCCCGGAAATACCTACCGAAGGGGCAGGGCGCGATCCTCGGCTTCGGAGTCAAGGGCGGCATGGCGGCCGGCACAAAGCTCATCGAGTCGGTCAAGCTCTTCAGCCACCTGGCGAACATCGGCGACGCGAAGAGCCTGATTATCCACCCCGCCTCGACGACGCACCAGCAGATGACCGAGGCCGAACGGCTCGCGAGCGGCGTGACTGAGGATTTCGTCCGAGCCAGCATCGGCATCGAGGACGTCGAGGACATCATCGCCGACCTCGACCAGGCCCTGGCGCAGGTGTGACGCGGCTGTGGGTGGTGCTGTTGTGTCACCCCTTTGGGGCTGCGGCGGGCCGAGGGCGACCCGCCCTACAACGCTGACGCGAAGAATTGGAGCACCCGGATGTACGGCGGGCGGCCTTTGCCTGACCCCCACGACGCTGCTGTGAAAGTTGGAGCACCCGGATATACGGCGGACCGCCCTCGGCCCGCCGCGAGTGGGAGGCTTCTTGGGTGTTCGTACTTGTCCCAGTTGCCCTTGAGAGCGCCAGCACGGAGCGCGTCTTGACGCGCTTTCTTCAGTTGCCAGGCCAGTCCTTCAGGGCTGGTACCTCGCGGCCTATTGACCATCCACGGGAGCCCGTTTTCAACGGGCTTCCCCCACCGCCGCGCTTAAGCGCGTTGTCTGAACATGGGAAGCGCGTTGAAACGCGCTCTGGATGATGTGAGTGGCCGCCTGTGTACACCGGCGCTCAAGCACCGGCCTTGTGAGGCCAGGAAGCCCGCCGAGGCGGGCTCGTGGGGGCGACCCTCTCGGCATGTCGTGAGATGGTCCGGGGTCATCAACCTGCCATCCTGACAGACAGGCAGCAAACAGCAATTACCCTGAAGCTTCGAGGAGCCTTGGCCAGAGCAACACATTCAGTTGATGACCATGAGCGCGCTGCCGGGATTTGTTGTGTTGCGCGTCAATACCAGCGCTGAAGCACTGGCCTGGCAAAGCGAAGCGCGTCGAAGCGCGCTGCCGGGATTGGTTTTGGTGCGCGTCAATACCGGTGCTGAAGCACTGGCCTTGCGAAGCGAAGCGCGTCGAAACGCGCTGGACGTGAATGCCTTTCTGCGCATTCGTAAGCAGCTTGCCGGGACCGGGGGAACTCCCCCGTTCACGCTCTTGACAAACGCCTGTCAAGACGAACAGAATGGCCGCATGAAGGATACGAATCTCCAGACAGGCACATACACGTTCGCCGAGCCGCCGAACGAGATACCGCTCGAGAGCGGGCGCAGCTTCGGCCCGATCACGCTCTACTACGAGACGTACGGCACGCTGAACAAAGACGCGTCGAACGTGATCTACGTTTGCCACGCGCTGACGGGGAACGCGCACCTGACCGGTATGCTGCCCGGCGAGGAGAAGTCGTCGGGCTGGTGGTCCGAGGCGATCGGGCCGGGCAAGCCGTTCGATACGGACAAGTTCTTCATTATCGCCTCGAATTGTCTGGGGGGATGCTCCGGCTCGACGGGTCCCTACTCGATTGATCCGAAAACGGACAAGCCGTACGGCACGAAGTTCCCGCCAATCACGATCCACGACATCGTCAACGCCAAGCACCGTTTGCTGCACGACCACTTCGGCTTCGAAAAGGTCCTGTGCATCGCCGGCGGCTCGATCGGCGGGATGCAGGTGCTGCAGTGGGCGGTGGACTACCCGGAGTTTATAACGGCCATCATGCCGATCGCGGCGAGCGACGCGCTCAACGCCCAGGCGATCGCGTTCAACAAGGTGGGCCGTCAGGCAATCATGGCGGACCCGAACTGGAACAACGGCGAGTACTACGACACGATGCCGGAGCTGCAGGGGCTGGCGCTCGCCCGGATGGTGGCGCACATCACGTACCTGAGCGAGCAGGGAATGCGCCACAAGTTCGGCCGCGAGCACACGAACATAGATCGGTGGGACGAGTTCGACGAGAAGTTCCAGGTCGAGAGCTACCTCGACCACCAGGGCGAGAAGTTCATCAAGGTCCGCAAGTTTGATGCGAACTCGTATCTCTACTTGAGCCGCGCGATGGACTGGTTCGATCTCGCCCGCGGTTTCGGCACGCTCGACGATGCGCTGGCGCGAATCAAGGCGCGCGTCTTCATGATGAGCTTTACCTCCGACTGGCTGTTCCCCGCCCAGGACATAGCGCGCATGGCGGAGACCCTCGAGGCGCAGGGGAAGCAAGTCGTCTATCACGAGATCCGCTCGGACTACGGGCACGATGCGTTTCTGATCGAGTACGACAGGATCAACCCGTACTTCCGCGCCTTCCTCAACAGCCTCGAGATGTAGCGTCCCGTCCTGCTTCAACTCGCGCGAGCCAGATGGTATAGTGCCGCTGAGCGTTTGCGTTGCGATGCGCGGTGATGGGGACGGGCGCGACGCGGAATGAATGCCTATGTCAGTTTCGCGCTGCCTGTCGTTGGGTTCTTGGGCCACGTTCTTGGCATTCAAGTGTTCACGGGATCGTCATGATCGAGTTGCTTGCGGCTGTTTCAGTGTTTCGCGATGTCCGTCCCGACCAGGTCGGCTTTCAGCCGTCGTGGTTGTACGTGCTGATCTGCTTGGTTTGCCCGGCGGTTCTCGGCGTGCTCACGGCCGCGATTATCGCGGGGATCGAATGGCTCGCCGGCCGCAAGATGGGGGAGGGCGACCGCTGTGCTTGAGGTCACTCTACCGGTCGTCGGCCAGTCCGTGGACGTCGTCGCGCTCGTGGCGCTTGGTGTGGCGGTGGGATTTGTCTCGGGCTTCTTCGGCGTCGGCGGTGGGGTGATCTCGGTGCCGATGCTGCACGTCCTGTTCCGCATTGATTACAACTTCGCCGTCGGGAGCAGCCTGGCCGTCATCTTCGGCACCTCGATTTCGGCGACGCTTCGCCATCGCCGCATGCACCAGGTTGACTACAAGCTCGGGGGGCTCATGGTTGCCGGTGTGGTCTGCGGCACGTGGCTTGGCGCCGGCGTCGTCGAGCTGCTCAAGCGATGGGGGACCCTCCATTTCGTGCCTCGACCGATCCTCGCCGTGAACTTCGTTCTGCCGCTGGCGTACACGGTCTGTCTCATCTTCATCGGGGTGCTGTTCTACCGCGAGAGCGTGCGGCGCAAACGCGAGCTGCGGACCGACCCGAGTGCGCCGTTCATTGCGCCGCTGAGCCGGTTCGTGCGGGCAGCACTGTCGCCACCGCGCCTCTGCCTGCCGGCCTCGGGCATCGAGCGCGTTTCGCTCTGGATGCTCCTGCTCATCGGGCTCGGTGGGGGGTTCGTGTCGGGTCTGCTCGGTGTCGGCGGCGGGATCGTGCAGGTGCCGGCCATGATCTACCTGCTGGGCGTCCCGACCGCCGTGGCGATCGGAACAAGCCTTTTCATAATCATTTTTGCCTCAGGAATGGGGACCATCGCGCACGCCACGGCCGGCAACTGCGACATCGTCCTCGCGGTCTGCCTGCTCGTGGGGAGCACGGTGGGCGCGCAACTCGGCGCGTTCGTGACGCGCAAGCTGCGCGGCGTGCAGATCCGTCACGCCTTTGCGTTCCTCGCGTACGCAACGGCCGCCCTCGTCGCTTTCAAGCTGCTGCTCAACCTCGGCGTGTTATAGGTAGCAGCCGGCCGACCCCGTCACGCTGGATTAGGCGTGTTGCGCTTCACGACGAGCGTATAGCCGTTTGTGCAGCGTTCGGTCCCGCGGTGCATGAGCGAGAGGGCGATTACGTACCTGGCCTCGTCGAGTGTGTCGGCCTCGATGGCGCCAATTTGCCGAGCTTCGTTCTCGCCGACGGAGCACGAGATCGAACCGTGTGCCAGGGTCTCGCCGTTGCGGGTGAGCGTCCACGAAAGCTCCATGTCTTCGAAGACCTCGGGCAAGTCGTTGACGACGAAAAGGGCGCGCGTGAACGGCTCGCTGGCGCGATGCTCGCCCGGCCACTCGGCCAGGACGTGCAAGGGCGCAAACGCCGCTTTGACTGTGTCGTATGCCGGTTTCGGATTACGCCAGTGATCCACGATCGACCACGTGATCGCCGGCCAGCAGTCCACGAAGCAGAATTGGAGCGCGCCGTTGCAGGGCGCGAATTTCATGGCGCGGTAGAACTCGATGTGGCGCTTGAGCTGCTCGCACTGCCAGGCCTGGCTGCGGCGCACTGTCTCGTCGAGGGTATCGGCGCGCTCGATCCACCGGAACATGAGGTCTTCTTGCAGACAGTGCTTGGCGTAGGCGCGCGAGTTCATCGGCCAGAGGTCTTTCTCGTCGAGGGTCTTTCGGAGCGACTCGACGGACGGTAATGACTGTGAGCCGAACTCGCTGACCAGCTCGTAACCGAGTCTCGGTCGCTTCTCAAGCTCCCATGGCCCGTACCAGCCGTCGTAGAAGTGCTGATCGATAGACCAGCCGTACGCGTCGCGACACTTCGCGTTGTCGAACGCGCCGCAGTCATTGGCTTGATGGGCGATCCGGCCGGGATCGAGGCGCTTGGCCTCGTCGGTGAGCGCCTGGCCGAGCTTGAGGAAGTTCTTCTCGCCTGGCTCGCTGCCGAAGCACCAGATGGCAATCGAGGGGTGGTTATAGAGCGTGTGGATCATCTCGCCGACCTGCGGCAGGGCGTGGCGCACGAGCTGGCTCGAGTCGGACATTCGCCACTGCATCGGGAAGTCCTGGTAGACAAGCAAACCGAGCTCGTCGCACAGGTCGTAGAAGTCCTCCTTCTCGACGACGCAGAAGAGGCGGACCATGTTCATGTTGGCGTCGCGCATCAAGCGCACGTCGGTCGCGTAGCGCTCGCGCGTCATCGTCGAGAGGAGCTGGTCGCTCAGGTAGTTGGTCCCTCGGAAGAAGAGACGCACGCCGTTGAGGGTGGTCTCCCACGAGCGGTCGCGTTTCGTGATCTCGCGAATGCCGAACGTCGTGCTGACCGCATCAGCACCAGCCTTGACGACGAGCTCGTAGAGGTCCTGTGCGCCAAGGTCCCACGTCCACCACAGGTGCGGGTCGGTGATCTCGACCGTGACGCAGTGCTCGCTCGGGCCCGGTGGAGCGACCACGCTCTCTGACAAGTCGAGCGGATCGCCGTCGAAGTTCTTCGGCTGGATGTGGAGTACGACCGATTGCTCGACGAGACATGGCGACGTGTTCATGAGGCCAAGGCGGACGACGATCCTGGCCGACTCGTGCTTCTCATCGAGGATCGTGTCCACGAGCACATGTTCGACGAAGACGCTCTCGGACACGATCAGCTTGACATCCTGGTAGATGCCGCCGGGATTGACCTCGAGGTTGTTGACGTCCCAATCCTGCAGCGCGCCCTTGATGAGCTCCTTGTGGCGCACGCGGTCGTGGTTGGCGGCCGGTGCGCGGACGCGGCAGTCCACGTCCTTGGGCGACTCGACGCGCACGGCGAGCAGGTTGTCGCCCTCGATGAGCTTGTCGGTCACGTCGAACTCGAACGGGGCGAAGAAGCCTTCATGTGAGCCGCAGCAGCGGCCGTTGATCCACACGTCGGCGAAGTAGTCCACGCCCCTGAACCGCAGGCGCACGCGCTTGGCGAGCTGCTCGGCCGTCACCGTGAATGTGCGCCGGTACCAGGCGACGCCGTTGTAGTCGTACCCCTCGGCCTGCCAGCACGCCGGCACGCGGATCGTGTCCCATTCGGAGTCGTCGTAATCGGGCGACATGTAGCGGCACTCATGCTTGAATGAGTACATCATGTCGTCGGGATACTTGTCGCCGAGGCAATCGGGATCGGGCCGAAACTTCCACTCGCCGTCGAGCGAGATCGTGTTGCCGAAACGCATGCTGACCTCCCACCGCGTGTTGATTCGCACCGAACGCGCGCCATTATGTTGACGGCCAGGACCAACGTCTAGAGAAACCGGGCATCAGGGCGTTGATCGTAAGAGGCCGCGTCAGCGAACTACACTTGGCGCGGTTCCGCACCCTAGACGATGCGGAACGCGTCCACGAGCGTGCAGCGGCGGTGGCGCACGAAGTGGCGGGCGCAGGTGAGGCCCTCGCCGGTGGGCGAGGCGATCGTGAACGAGCAATACCCCTCGCCGCCAAGCCCGAGGCCGGCGTAGTTCGGACCGTTCTTGACGAAGATCGAGGTGTTCAGTGTGCGCGCCATGGCGTGGAGCTTCTCGATGTTGCGCGAGAACATCGAGGCGGTGTGCCGGCAGCCGCCCTCGACCTCGCTGGCGAGCGCGATCGCCTCGTCAACGTTGCCGACCCGCACGATCGGCAGCACGGGCATGAGCTGCTCGGTCCGGACGAGCGGCGCGTTCCTGTCCACGTCGACGATCACGAGCCGGATCGAGTTGTCCACCCGGATGCCGAGCTCGGCAAGGATGCGCGCGGCGTTCTTGCCGATCCATTCCTTGTTCGGCTCACCGCGCTCGTCGTTCGTGGGCGGTTTCGCGATCACGAGGTCGAAGAGCTTGTCCGTCTGCTCGCGGTTCAGCTCGTAGGCGCCGTTCTCGCGCATGGCGGCCTTGAGGCCGTCGGCGACGCCGTCCACGCAGATGACGACTTTTTCGTCGGTGCAGACGATATTGTTGTCGAAACTGGCGCCAAGGACGATGTCGCGTCCGGCCTTAGCGATATCGGCGGTCTCGTCCACCACGACCGGCGGATTGCCCGGTCCGGCGGCGATGACCTTCTTGCCGCACGACATCGCCGCCTTGACGACGCCGGGGCCGCCAGTGACGACGAGCAACGGCAGCCGGGGATGCTTCATCAACGCGGTCGCGGTCTCGATCGTCGGCTCAGCGAGCGTCGTGAGCAGGTTGGGCGGCCCGCCTGCCTTGACGATGGCGCGGTTGAGGCGCTGCACGCAGAGCTGCGAGGTCCGCTTGGCGAGCGGGTGCGAGTTGAAGATGACCGAGTTGCCCGCGGCCACCATACCGATGGCGTTGCAGATGATCGTCTCGGTCGGGTTCGTGCACGGCGTGATCGAGCAGATGACGCCGTACGGTGCCCACTCGGTCAGCGTCATGCCGTGGTCGCCGGTGAACGCCTCGGGCTTGAGCGCTTCCGTGCCGGGTGTGGCGGTAGCGACGAGGACGTTCTTCCTGATCTTGTCGTCGGCGCGGCCGAGGCCGGTTTCCTCGACGGCGAGGCGCGACAGGCGCGGCGCCGCTTCGATGGCGGCGGCGCGCATCGCGCCGGTGATGGCGCAACGCATCTCGAGCGTGCCGCTCTCGAGCCGGGCGTACGCCTCCCATGCCGCGTCGAAACAGCGCTCGATGTCGTCAAAGACGCCGTCCTCAAGAACGACGCCCTGCTCGAGTACGTCCGCTTCCTGCTTGGCGGCTTGTTCGTTGGTCGCAAGGCGTTCGCCGGGAGCCGATAGTCTGTCGGCCACCTTGCGGACGATCGCGGCGATCTGCTCCTCAGTGAGCTTCATCCCAAGAACCTCCTCCGGGTACGCGATGCTACAGTAGCATCAGGAATGAAGAACCCGCCACAGATTTCACAGATTTGCATTGATTCTGAAGACTACACCCGCCAGGCGACGAGGAATGATTCGCCGACGTCGCGGTAGCCCATCCTGAGATACAGCTCGTGCGCGGCGACGTTGCCGCGGACAACGTGCAGGCAGACTTTTTTCGCGCGTTTCAGAATGGCCTGGGTCACGAGGTGCGAGACGAGCGTTCCGTAGCCGCGCCGGCGGTAGCGCGGCAGGACGCCCACCATGCCGACCTCGCCGAGCCAGTCGGTCACGTAGTACGAGCCGGCGGCGGCGACGAGCCGGTCTTCTTGGACGATGCCGTAGAACGGGCCGAGGTTCAGCGCCTCGGGCCACCAGTGCTCGGTCTGGATCGCCTCGTAGAAGCGCCGCATCAGGCCGAGGTCGGCGACCGTGAGCTTGCGCGCAAGCGTCTCGGGCGCGCGGGGCTGGACCGGCTCGATGATCGGATCGTAGAGCATGTCGTGGACCGGCTCGAGCCAGTCGAGTTTCGCGCGCGATTCGATGTACGCAAGTTCGTCGGCGCGCACAATGCTGTGGAGGGTGAGGTCTGAAAACGCGCCGCCATAGGCGGCGACGAGCTTGCAGAACGCGTTCTCGCTCGTGCAGCGCATGCCGACGAAATCGTCAAGCAGCGCCATCACGCCCAGAACGGCGCCGCCCTTCTCGGCGACAAATATGCGCGACCGGTCGCGCAGGACTGTGCAGTCGGCGATGAGCGCGCCGTTGCGGACGAGCTCCGCGAGGAGGAAGTTCAGGACGGCCTGGTGGTCAGCCTCGTCGAGCGGCAGGACGATCATTTATCAGTGTTGATCTGTGCAATCTGTGGCTGATTTCAATATGAATCTTTCGCTTTGTCGTAGCGGAGCTCGCCGCCGACCTCCCACGAGTCCACGATCGCCATGATCACGGCGTCGGCCGGGCGCTTGTCGGTCAGTGGTGTCTGGCGCGCGGAGCTGCCGGTGGCGTAGAGCACGACGTCGCCGACGCCGGCGCCCACAGCATCGGCGGCGACGACGTAGCCGTCGGCCTCCTGCGCCTCGACATTCATCTCGCGGACGACGAGGAACTTGAGCCCCTCGATCGACTCGGCTTTCTGCGACGCCACGACGTTTCCAACCACGCGCCCTATCAGCATGGATCAGGATCCCTCCAATGAACCACCGATCTCCACAGATTCTCACAGATCAAGATCAGTGTTTATCTGTGAGAATCGGTGGTCAATTGTCTTTTGGGCTACTTCGCTTTCGTCTGCGCGGCCTGCCACTCCGGGCCACGGCCGAGCGGCAGCGTATGGTCCACGTTCTCGTGCGGCCGCGGGATCACGTGGACGCTGACGACCTCGCCGATGCGTTCGGCGCCGCGGGCGCCGGCGTCCGTCGCCGCCTTGACGGCCGCCACGTCGCCGCGCACGATGGCAGTCACGTAGCCGCCGCCGGTTTTTTCGTAGGCGACGAGTTCGACCTTGGCCGCCTTGACCATCGCGTCGCTCGCCTCGACCATTGCCGCAAAACCCTTCGTTTCGATCATCCCCAGCGCATCAGTCATGCGAACCTTCCTCCTAATCGGACGAATCTCTGGTGGAACGCAAGGACTCTACCTGTTCCTGGCGGCTCTTCTCAAGTTCTTCTTTCGTCGCGTCTTTCGGAACGATCGTGACCCTGGGAAAGCCCTTGCCGACCATCAAGTTCTTGCTCTCAAGGGCTGCGTTGAGCGCATCGCGAAAAGTGACGAAACGGAGGACCAGTGGTTGAACTGTGGCGAGTCCTGGACCGGCCGCAACGAGCTCTGGGCCGAATACGAAAGGTCCATCGTCTGAATCTGAGTCGTCATCGTTGCCAGGACGTTCGTCAGCTGGTTCCTCATCCTCGGCCCGGTCGGTGGGCTCATCGGGGGAAATGATGTCCACCGCGTCTTCCGTGGGCTTGTCGGGTGGGACCCCATCGTCGCCAGCGGGTCCCGGCGCCCCAGTGGTCTGGAACACAATGGGAGCAATAATGATGCTTTGGTCGGCGGATCTGGCGAACCAGGCGATGAAATCGCATAGTGCCATCTCCTTGGCAATAATGAGATCGCACCGGGTCTTGAGAACGGCGTCGTGAAGGCGTACCCAGTCCTCTTCAGGCATGTCCTGAGTGTACCCATCCGGGAACTCCTCCTTGATCTTTTCCCACTTGTTCTGACGCCAGCGGAAGGTGTTTTTGGGCGGGGCGGTGAGGAGCGCCTTGAGGTCGGCTTCCTCGTCGGGGCCGAGGATGACGAGGCCGTACGGGGTAGCGAGCGTCTTGTCAACACCGGCGAGCCGGCAGATGATCCTGATGGCCTTCTGAACGCTGTCGCTGATCGTGACCATCCGCATCTTCTTCTCGGCGGCTTCGATCTTCGCGAGCGCGTCCTTGCCGTAGAGGAGCGGCAGGCCGGTCTCGTCGGAGATTCGCTCGAGGGCGGCGCGGAGGTCGGTGATCTCGCCACCGACGGAGATAGGCCAGTCGGCGATGAGCTGCCAGAACTCCTGGGCTTTCTTCGCGTCCGTGGGCGCGCCCGTACGGTCGAAGGGTAGGCCGCCGGGGAAATCCTCGAGGACCCACGTGGTGAGCTTGGCGTGATCGAACGCGATCGTGAGCTTCGGCTCGTCCTCGGCGCGGACGCCTGGACAAACGGCGAGCATCGAAAGGGCCACTGCGAACAGCACGGCGTGCCTCATGATCCACCTCCCGGCCTGCACGCGGTCTGGGACTGCAGGTACAGGCTGCTCGTGTCCGACCCCTCCAGGGCCGGTTGGTACTGTGTGACTTGTCGCGTTTCCGTGGGTTTTACCCACGGCCACGTGCTTTCTGCGCTACATGCTCTTGGCGCCCTCGGCGCCGGTGAGCGACTCGATGGCGCGGACGGCGGCTTCGCTGGCGACCATGACGTCGCGCTCCTCGCCGCCGAGGTAGAGTCGGCCGAAGGCGCCGAAGGGCCGGACCTCGAGCAGCGTGACGTGGCTTGCTTTTTCCGCCTCGTTGGCCGCATAGACGATGTAGCCGGCGGGGACCGTCTCCATGACGAAGAGCGTCTGCTCGGCCAGCAGCATCGAGCCGTAGCGCAGCCGGTTGATGAGCTGCGCGTGGTAGGGGCTGACGCGGCGGATCACCTGCTGCGAGACGACGCGCGGCTTGAGCCGGTCCTCCTCGGTGTGTTCGAGCGCGTCGAGGACGGCCTGGCCCGACTGGCGGACGGCGCCCTGGTCGTCGCTGTGCACCTCGAGCAGGCCGTAGGCGCGCTCGATCACCAGCACGGCGGGCTGCACGTCCGTGGCTTTCAGGGCGATGTCGAGCATCCGGTTGATGATCATGCCGGGCGCGGTCTCGATCCAGAGCGACGCCTGGCCCGGCACCGGCAGGAAGCCGCGCGAGGTGGTGCCGATGTGCGCGGCGAGCTGGGATTGCAGTTGGTCCAGGACGATGTAGGTGCGAAGCTCGACGTCGGCCATGGCGTCTCCCTCTCTCCCTTGTTCCTTCCTCGGCGCGGAGCGTCAGCATTCGGCCCGAGGCGTCTGCACCAAGCGCATTATCGTACCGCCGCATCACGAGCACCGCAAGGGCAAACCGGACATTGGCGACAGCGCGGCCTTTGAAAGGGCCCCGCTTGTTGTCTTTCTTGCCGCGAGTGAGTGGACCGGATCGGCGTTTGTTGTCGAGCAATCCCGAAGGGATCAAACATGATTAGCCCCGAGTGAAACTCGGGGTCGAAGGCGGACAAGAGAATCCAACCCTGACGGGGTTGAACGACGGCCGCCGCGGGGATCCTGTTCGTTCGACCCTTTCAGGGTCGGTGACCCTCTTATCGCCTTCCTTCCCCGTGGGTTTCACCCACGGCTATTGACCTTGGTCCTCTTCGGGGACCGGCGCCGAGGAACCGGGCTACGCGAGGATAAGCGCGTTGAAACACGCTGCATGGTTGTTGATCGTGGCGTGCTGCACACCAGCGCTAAAGCACTGGCCTGGTCGAGAGGAAGCGCGTTGAAAACGCGCTCCTGCTCGGCGTGCAGGTAGCCTATTACCGGACGGTTTGAAGAGATCTGCCGGGTGTGGACTTTGCTGTTCTGTCTGCGAGAATGCGCGGAACATACCGTGCTTTTCTCGAGGCCGTTTCAGCGGGCTTGTGTTCCTTTTCTGTGACGATCTGTGAGATCTGTGGCTCATGCCGACAGACAATGGCGGGGGCATCGCCTGCGCGGGTAGCACGGCTGTTTGCCCCCGCCGTGTTGCCCTGAGCGATACGGAGAATACGGTGAAGAAGTATCGGTCAGGGCGGTTCGAGAGGATATGTCTTTGCCCGCAAGGGGACCCTCATTCGCCTCGATCGGCGCGGGCGGGACCGATCACGTCTCGCCGCGCCGGATCACGACTGCCTTCTTTCTCCAGATCTTTATGAACGATTTGTCCGACGACTTGAACTGCCCGTAGAACGGGTCGGCCACGATCGGCGAGGTGCCGTCCCAGCCGACGATGGCCACGAAGTGGTCCATCCAGAAGTTGGACTTGACCTCGGCGATCGCCACGCCGCCGAACGCGCGCAGCTCGTCGAGCGACGCAATGTAGCGGTAGCTCGCGCTCACGCCGTACCGGCCGTAGGCGCGGTTCACATAGTCGGCGATGTCGCTCGAGCGCGTGCCGCTGTACGAGTTGCAGAGCGTCTCGAGCGCCGCATTCGATTCGGTCTCCTCGATGCCGAGCGCGCGCAGCGCCGATACGAGCGCCGCCGGCCCGCACGTGTAGTTCGTCGTCTGCAGGCAGACTTCGTTTTCGTCAATCACGCTCGGGAGCTTCTCGAGCTGCGTGCGGTCGAGCAACGGTCCCACCAGCGGCAGGATCGAGCTCCTGAGCAGAAGCACGCCCATGAAGAGTAGCAAGAGCACGCGGGTACGCAACGGTCGCACCTTGTGCAGGCAGGGTACGATGCCGATGATCGCCGCGATGCCGATCAGGAAGATGTCCTTTCGCCCGGCAAGCAGCCACTGTGCCGCGGGCATGTTCAGCGTGCTCGGCACGTAGCGGCTGATGTTCAGCACGACCACGATCGCCATGCTGATCGCGTAGCCGATGAGCCACCACCGACTGCGCAGCCGGCCGATTCTCCATCCAAGAAGCCCGCTCATCGCGAAGATGAGCAGAGCGCCGGTGAGCGCTTCCATTTGCCCCCTATCTCCTGTCACCTTAACCATACACCGAAACGACCTGAAATTCAAGGCCCAAAATGTACAGGAGATTCGAGGCCGGAAGCATTAAGCTGTTCTTGAAGCGGCGCTTGCAGAGCGGGGAACTAGAAGGCGCTTGACGGGGCAAACCGTGTGCGATGTTGCCGCTGGCGAACCTGTGTGAACATAAGCCCCGGCGGAGGAGGATCCGGTCGCGTTTGCCGGGCAAGCGGCGGCCTCTGGTCGCTGTCGGGCCTGGCTATTCCGCGCGGATGAGGAGGAGCATGACGCTCGGCGGGGCCGGCTTGCCGGTGCGGCAAAGGGCGCTTGACTCGAACGGCTCGTGCGGATGATTCACGAGGGCGAGGGTCTTGCCCAGGGGCGCCGCGAGCGTTGTGGTCAGACCCCACTTCTTGATGACCGGCTCCCTGATGCCCGGCACGATGGTCTGCCAGCCCGCTACCCGGCTCGCGTTCAAGGAGATAGAGAGCGCCGCCACGCCGGCGGTCGGGTTGCGCAGACAGTGGACACTGAGCGTAAGGCCGACCTCACGCTGGGTGAACTCGGCCGCCATGACGCGCGGCTTGCCGGAGGCGTCGCTCGGATCAATACGCACTTCGTAACGTTTCGGGACCCGGACAGTCTCGACCACCTTGAATGTGTTCTCGACGCCGGGAAGGAGCGCGACGGTAACCTTGCCGATGACCCGGCCGCGTGCCTCGCCGACGACCGAGCCGAGCAGAGCCGCCTGTTCGTCGACCGTCAGCACGCAGCGACCGCGGGTCGGGTCGAGGGAGAAGCCGAGCTTCGCCTCGGCCTCGGCTAGGATTTCTGGGGTGGTCTCGACGAAGCACACGGTGACATCGAGCGGCCTCGGCTCCGGCTCGATCGCGCCGGCCGGCAGAAAGAGGAGGCCGAGGCAGGCGATACCCAGAAGGACTACCGGGCGAATCCTTGGACGTTTTTCTCGCCGGTTCATTTGTCGCCCTCCCCGGGGATGATCTTCGCTGAGATCAGTAGGACCGACGACTTCGTGCCCTTGAGCTTCTGGCCGAGCTGCGAGCTCAGGAGGAGCGACTGCTCGAAGTTTTTCGTCGGCACGCCCGTGAGCACGAGCGTCGAGCCATCGCGCAGGTGCACCGAGGTCGTGAGGCGCCACGAAGTGATGACGGGTTGCGAGAACGTCTTTGAGCCGAAGTTGACCCAGCCAGCCGGGAACGATGCCTCAGGCAGAAGCACCAGCCCGACGGACTTCCCGTCGGCCGAGATGGTCGGCGTGACGTTGAGCCGGATGCCGACCTCGCGCGCCTCGATTTTCTTGGGCACGACCAGGGGCGACCCGATCTTCGTTATCTTGCCGTCGCCGGTCTCGCGCTCCGCGGCCTCCGCTGCGTACTCGGACGGGTAGCGCACCTCCTCGACCATCTGCATCTGCGCTTGCAGGCCGCTGACGGTGATGAGCGAGGCCGAGCCGACGATCTCGAACGAGGGCTGCACCTTGAGCGCGGCGATCAGCTCGGCCTTCTCCTTGCCGTCAAGGATGATTGTGCTGCTCTGGGGATCGAGTGTCCTGCCTGACTCGGTCCTCACCTTGTCGAGGTCAACGGTGTCAATCTGGATGAACGTTGCCTCGACCCAGACCTGTCGCCCGCCCGCCAACGGGGCGGCCTGTTCTCGGGCCGTTGAGTCCTGAGCCGCGCTGTCCGTCGTGATCGCTTGCCAGAGGAGTGCACCCGCAAGCAGGGCGACCGTGGTGGCGACAGCAGCAGGGGGAAAGCGGTTTGATCTCATTACAGCGTACCTCCACTCTGGTGGAAAACCCCTTGACATGGGAACCTTCTTTTCCGATAATACGTTTTGAAAGTGAAAATTGAAAGAAAGGTCCCACCCCGGTGACAAGAGCCCAGGGGGCTCTCCCGCAAGGGTAGCCGGGGTGGTCGTTTATCCGGGTGGTTAGTAGTATCTGGTGTCCCGCTCTGCAAAGACGTTCAACTCGCTCTTTATCACGTCCTTGATATGCTCGTATGATCGCCGGTCCGAGCTGTTCCACTTCCTGTAGATGGCCCAGTTGCAGTAATCGGCGACCTGTAGGCCAAGGCTCGACATAGAGCTGTGGTGGAGCAGCCTGTACGGCGTGTGGTGGCGAAGGTGCGCCGAGAGATGGGTCTTCACGGCCTTCTCGACTGAACGGCGCTTTCGGCGGATCGGGATCCTGTCAGTGACAACGATGACCTGGGGCACTGTTGCGAAATCGACAGAGTCGAGCAGATGGTTCATCAGTTGGCCAAGCATCATCGGATAGAATCTCTCCGGTTGGCGAATCGAAGGTTCTGCTTTGCATTTCTCGACGACGAGGCTATTTATCCGCAGATGGTCGAGATGCCTTAGGAGGATGTCGAACACCCGGTCGCGGACGTGCTGGCGATCATCCGTGGCGTGGAAGGACTCAATGTCCAAGCCCTGGTCAAGGAGATCATACTTCAGCTCCATCAGCGGTTGGAACATGGTGAAAGGGCGGTAAAGAGATACGCTCGTGACGGTGAAGTACCTCGTGCCGCCCGGCGAGAAGTCAAAGTTCCCCCCTTCGTCCAGAAAGGCGTACAGTCTCTGGCCGTCCCCTAGCAAAGAAGCGTTGCCTCCTTCGGCCATGCTGAGCCCCTGGGTTTCGATGACGATGTTGCCGCAACGAGATTGTCAGGGTTCGTCGGAAAAATCAACAAGGATCGGCCCCAAACGGCACGGCGGCAACTTGCCGGGAGGCTATTTGTCCGCGATGTGGGTGTCCACGCCGGAGAAGATGCCGCGCAGCGCCAGGTCGAGCTCCTCGACATTGCCGGCGTACTTGCGCGCTTCGTCCTGGGTGACGGCCCCACGCTTCAGCAGCGTGATGATCCACTGGTTGAACGTGCCCATGCCGTCGGCCGTACCCTTGTGTATCGCGTCGGCCAGGTCGGGTGTGCGCCCCTCGAGGAGGATCTTTCGGATCGAAGGCGTGGCGAGCATCACCTCGCACGCCGGGATGCGACCCGCGCCGTCGGCGCGCACGAGCAGGCGCTGGCTGATGACGCCCTTGAGCACGAGCGAGAGCTGCATCCGGACCTGGGCGTGCTGGTAGGGCGGGAAGTAGTTGATGATTCGCTCGACGGTCTGGACGGCGTCGAGCGTGTGCAGCGTCGAGAGAACGAGGTGGCCGGTCTCGGCGGCCATGATGGCGCTCGACATCGTCTCGAGGTCGCGCATCTCGCCGATGAAGATTACGTCCGGGCTCTGGCGGATGACATGACGCAGGGCGCTGTGGAAGCTCTGCGTGTCGAGGCCAACCTCGCGCTGACTGATGATGGACTTGCCGTCGGGAAAGACGTACTCGATCGGGTCCTCGATCGTGATGACGTGCTTGTGCTGCGTCCGGTTGATTTCGGCGATCATCGCGGCGATCGTGGTGGACTTGCCGCTGCCGGCGATGCCGGTGATGAGCACCAGGCCACGCTCCTCGCAGCAGAGCGAGCGCAGCACATCGGCCGGCAGGTTGAGTTCCTCGAACGAGGGGACCACCTGGCGGATCGAGCGGAACACGAGCGAGACGCACCCCTGCTGGCGATAGACGTTTACGCGGAAGCGGCCGATCCCCTCGATGTAGAGGGCGATGTCCATCTCGCTGGTTTCGGCGAAGGCGGTGCGCTCGCTCTCGCTCATAATCTCGCGGCCGATCTCGTCGGTCTGCTCGGGCGTGAGCTTCGAATCGGGAAGCTGGGTGAGCGCGCCGTTCACGCGGAGGGAAGGCGGCGCGAACGCCTTGAGGTAAAGGTCGGAAGCGCCCCGACGCACCATCTCGCGGAGCCAGGGCGTGATGTCGTGCTCGGCCATGGGACGGCTCTCCTGCAGATGACCTGCCCTTCATTATCTACACCGTGCGTTGCCGGAACGCAAGCACGCCTTGCACGCGTGGTCTGTCGGCACTGTCCGCCTTCTGTCGCCCCCCCCTACGGGGCTCATGTGATTTGAATCGTATCGGTCATCCTAGGGCTTGCGCCCCAGGCTATGATCTGCTGGCCCTTCGGGGCTTCCCAAGGCTTCATAGGACGAGGCGGAAGACAGGACGAAAGACAGGTCGGCGTGTGGTCCACCATAGGTGGGCTTGGCGACCCGGCTTCGCTAACCCGCATTTCTCACACTGCGTGTGCGAAATG
>CBDUSE010000011.1:0-31717 GCA_965369835.1 uncultured bacterium | reverse complement strand
GTCGAAGCCCGGAGGGCGCATTTCGCACACGCAGTGTGAGAAATGCGGGTTAGCATTGTGAAGTGCGGCGGGAACCGGCTGCGAGAACGGTGGTGCAGAAGCGGCCGACTTCCCGTGAAACCGGTCGCATGAAGCGACGTTTCAAGACCAGTGGTTTGAAACGCCGCAGACATGTTCCTTGCTCTGCGGGCGCCGCCTTTCGCGTTGCGCGGCCGGGGTGACGATGCTATATGATAAGATTCATGATCGGGATCGGGTGTATCGAGACAACCGGCGCTTGCCGAAGCGGTTGAGCAGATTCGTGATGCGTTTGGCCTGCTCCAGGATTCACCGTTCTTTAGTCGTCGGCGCTCTCGTGGCGCTCGCGCTTGGCTGGGCAGTACGCGCGTGGCCCGCGCCTGCCGGTTCGGCCGAACCGTTGTGTACCTCTCACTGCTCGAGCGGGCTCTTGGCCGTCATAGGCTCGGGCTCGCCTGGCTCGAACCCGGACCAGGACGAGGGGAACTGGGAGCGGCGTCTCGATCGGGTCGAGAACCGCCGGCTGATAACCGTTGCGGTGTTTCTAGGGATTGTTTTCCTGATTCTGCTATTCTGGTGGAGCTGGGGAAAGATTCACCACCGCGCACGCAAGTTGTAGGCGCGCGCAGCGGGGGCGCCGTGCCGGCCTGAAGTGAAGACGTTGGCATATCTTCCGCGTTTCTCGTCGAGGCGGCTCTTTCTCTTTGTGGCCGCCTTTTTCATTGCCGGGATCCTGCTTGGCGACTGTGTGTGGCGAGGCCGACTGCCTCTGCTCACGGCGGTGGTGGTGTTCGCGGTCCTGGCGGCACTGCTGTGCGCCGTTGCCTCCCGTAAGTTCGGCGTGGCGGTCACCGCAGTGCTCGTGGCGTGGCTTGGCGTCATCACGGTGAACTTCTACCGCGCCCGGGTTCTTCGGGGGGATTCGTTCAGCGCCCTCGTCTCGTCCGGCGAGGAGTGCCGGATCGAGGGGATCGTTCTCGACGAGCCGCAGGGCGAGAAGGCGAAGGGTCTCTTTCGCACGCCGGGCGGTTGGCTCTACCGTTTTCACCTGCGCGTGACGGCCGTCGAGTTGGGAGCAGAAATGCGACCAGCGAGCGGCAAAGCGGTGGTGACCGTCGCGCGCGAGGGCGAGCTTGGGCTCGGCTACGGCGACCGCGTTGCGCTCCAGGGCGTGGTTCGGGCACCGGAGCCGGCACGGAACCCGGGCGGCTTTGATTACAGGGCCTACCTCGAGCGCAAGGGGATCGGTCGGGTCATCTGGCTTGGGACGCACGATGAGGTCGAGCGGCTCAGTGGCGGCGGCAGCCCGGTGTGGAAGTTGATCTACGGCGTTCGCGAACGCCTTGAGCGTGGGCTCGACTGCGGCCGGATGAGCGAGGACAACCGCGTCTTCCTCAAGGCGGTGCTCCTGGGCAAGCGGCGGGCGATCAGCGAGGAGCTCGAGGAGGCGCTGATGCACACCAACACGGTGCACATCCTCGCGATCAGCGGGCTGCACGTGGCGATCATCGCGTTGGCGATTCGCCGGGCGCTCAGGGCGTGTTTCTTGCCGCAGTGGGCGGCGTCGGTGCTCACGCTCGCGGTGCTGGCGCTCTATGCGGCGATGATCGGCTTCAGGGCGCCGGTCGTGCGCGCAAGCGTGATGATGGGCGTGATCCTGCTGGCCCCGGTGGTGCGGCGCGAGGCGGACAACCTCAACAGCCTTGCGTTCGCGGCGGTCGTCATCCTCATTGTGAGGCCGCTCGACGTGTTTTCGCCGGGGTTCCAACTTTCGTTCGTGGTCGCCGGCGTAATCGTGATGCTCGCGCCACGGATGATCGAATGGGCGGCCGAGCACTGGCATCTCAGGCCGGAGCCGGGCGTGGACGTTCCGGACTGGCGCAGCGCGGTCAATCGCCGGGCGCTGACCGGCGTTCAGCTCGTGGCCGTATCGGTCTCGGCCTATATGGCGGTGGCGCCGCTGACGGCCTACTACTTCAACCGCTTCGCGCCGTTATCGTTCATTCCGAACGTGGCCGTGATCGCGCTGATGGGCTTCATCGTGCCGCTTGGCTTGCTCGCGGCGGTGGCAGGCCAGGTCAGTTCGCTCGTTGCGGGCGGGCTCAATGCGCTCAACGGCGCGCTCATCAGCGCGTTGAGCCAGGTTGTGGTGCTCACGTCGAACGTGCGGTTCATTCACGTGAACGTGCGGTCGGCGCCGGCGCTCGTGCTCGGCGCGTACTACGGCGTGCTGGTGGCGGTCGGCTTTGCGCATCAAGCCTCGCGCACGACGCGGCTGGCGCTGGCGGCGACCCTGGCGGTGCTCGGCGCGGTCGTGATCTGGTCGCCGGCGCCGCGCGGGCCGCGCGGGACCGAGGTCGTGGTTCTTGATGTGGGCAAGGGGGAGGCGATCTTCGTGCGCACGCGGCAGGGGCGGCGGATCCTGATTGACGGCGGGATGGTGCTCGGGAGCGATCCCGGCCGCTGGGTGATCATGCCGTTCCTGCGGAGCCGGGGGTACAACCGGCTCGACGCGGTGGTGCTCACGCACTACGACGCCGACCACTACGGCGGGCTGGCGCACGTGATCAAGCAGATCGCGGTGCGGCGCTTCATCGTGCGCGGGGGGCCGGAGAGCCGGAAGCCGAACCGCGCCGACGAGGTGATGCGTCTCGTCGAGCGAAGGGGCATTCCCGTCGTGCGTCTCGAGGCGGGGGAGAGGCTCACGCCGCCCGGCGATACGCCAATCGTTGCGCTGGCGCCCGAGGCATCGCTCGCGGACTCGACGAGCGAGAACAATGCCTCGATCGTGCTCAAGATCGGAGACGGGCTGGGCGCGCTGCTCACGTCCGACATCGAGCGGGAGACGGAGTGGCGCCTTATCGAGGCGCAGCCGGGCCGGCTGCAGACGGCCGTGCTCAAAGTGCCGCACCAGGGCTCGAAAAAGTCGAGCACGCCGGAGTTTCTCGACGCGGTCCGACCGGCGCTCGCCATCATTACTGCCGATCGCTTCCAGATACACCCACATCCCGCGCCGGAAGTGGTCGAGCGTTACGAACTCAGGGGCGTGCAAGTTCTGCGCACCGACCATCACGGCGCCATCATCGTGCTCCTGACCGATAACGGCTTCCGCGCCTGGACCACGCTCTGCCCCTCAGGCGAGATCGGCGCACGCGCCGAATAGGTGCAAATCCGTCAGTGTATTGCTCCGGGCGACCCCGGCCTACCGTGCGATCTCATAGATGACACCATCGGCCGCCTGGATCCGGACTCGAAGGGGCAACGCTGCTTCCAGTTGATCCTTGGAGGGCGGGAATCCTCCTTTCTGCACTCTGTCGAAGAAAACCACGACGCCACCCTCGTTCTCGAGCTGTTCCCTCATTGCATCGAGCTTGGCCCTGGCTCGTTCGCCCGCTTCGTCCTGCGAGAACTGGAAACGAGTCGGCACGGGTGAGGCGGTTCGACCGACGCAGATGTAGATCTCGCGAACCCCGTTTGTGAAGACGGGCAGAGCTGGGTCGAGTTTCTTGACTTGCGAGATGAGCTCGGACTGTCGCCAGCCCGTCCGTGCATAGCCAAGCCCCTCTCCGTGGATCCAGCGAACCCACCACGCGGTGCGGTTCGCCGACCAGCACACGAAGAGTATGGAAAGAAGCGCAAGCACGATCCTGAGTGTGCGCGGGCGCGTGGTGCTTCGGAAGAACCGGTCAGCTAAACAGAGGATCAGGAGAACTGCTGGGGGAAATGCGGGCGCCAGTCGGCGGAAGTCGAGGTGCATGTATTTCTCGAAAAAGCACTGCGCAAGGATGAGCAGGGCCAGGTACAGGGCGAGGAATATCACCATGACAAGAGGGAGCTTGGGAAGATACCGCTTCGGTCGTGCGGTCTCGTCCTGTGTTGGTTGTCGCAGCACGAAGAACGTGATAAGGAGGATCCCCACGATGGCCACCAGGGCAACGGCGATCCTGATCGTCAGCGGTACCCACGTGGGCATGAGCCAGAGCGAAACCGTCTCGAGGGCGACCTGAACGCGATCGAACGTAAGGGGGTAGAAGGAGACTATCCTACCTGATGACGTGCCGGCGACAACGGCGTTCCGGATCATCCAGATGGCGAGCGGTAGCGAGGCTGTGCTCGCAAAGAGAGCGGCATCGGTCAGCTTCCGGGAGAATCGCTGCTGTGTAAAGAAAAGGATCGCTACGACTCCAGTCGCCACGAGTGACACCCCCACATAGCGAGTCAGGGCCGCCAGCGCCACCGCCGCCGCCGAAGCAAGAAGGATGCTTCGGCTCTGATGATCGAGGTAGACAGCCACGAGCAAAAGCCCCAAGAGGCTGAGAGAGATGAACAGAGGCTCGGTCCATACCATCGAGTGGACGTGGACGAGGTCAACCGACGTTGCGACAAGGGATGAGCCAAGAACGCACATCCAAGCGCCGCGTGTGCAGCGTCTGAGGATGAGGCCGACGAGCAGGACACTGGCTCCCAGGAGAGCGGCGTTGATCCACCGCGCGGCGACCAGCGGATCGGGCCCGAAACAGCCCGACAAACCCGAGCAACAGCGGGTACAGGGGGGGCCAAGCGACCGCATGCTGCGCGTAGAGTCCTTGGTACCCTTGCCCGGTCAGGAGGTTTCGCGCAATCGAGACATAGCCTACCGAATCGGGAGAAGGACCTGCACCCCATTTGGTGCTGAGCCAGACGAGCACAACGCCAAGCAGCGCGAGAACAACGAGCGCAACGGTAGAGGTGGTATTCTTGTTCCGCATGCGGAACGGCTTTCCCCTCATGGTCAGCGTTCTCTCTCAGGCTGCGAGGGCTTGATTCCAAGTATTACACCGTCGGACGCCCGGGTGCGTACGCGAAGCGGCATCGCTTCTTCGAGGTCGTGTCTTGACGCGAGGTATCCTCGGCCCCGTATCGTGTCGAAAAAGACTATGACGCCGCCTTCGCGCTCGAGCCGCTCCCGCATCGTGGCGAGCTCCGCAGTGAAGCGCTCATTCGGCCCATACCCCCATCTAGCTGTCTTGCGTTTTGCCGGGATCTGCAACCCGGTGCGGTTTGTGCCAAGATAGATCACATCAACGGCGTTGGTGAAGAAAGGGACCTCGGGGTCGAGTTCCCTGACTCGCTCGATGAGCTCGGATTCTCGCCATCGCGAGCTCGCGAAGCCGAGGCCATCCTGATGTTTCCAGCGAACCCACCACAGCGCGCGGTTTGCGTACCAGACTGCGAAGAGTACGCAGAGCACGGCACACGCGATCTTGAGCTTGATCACACGTTCCATCCGCCACAAGAGCCGGTCACCCAAGCATAGGGTGAGGATAAGTGCGGGAGGGAAAGCAGGTGCCATCCCTCGGAGGGACAGGACCGTGTACTTGTCCAGAAAGGTAACCGAGATAACCAGGAGAGCTATGTACATCGCGAGGAATACACCCATGACGAGCGGAAGCTCTGGCAGGGCGGGCCCGGCTTCAGCGGCCTGAGGTTTATGTGGCTTTGGCGCTATGAAGAGAGTGACCAGGAGCATCCCGCCGACAGCAGCTATCATGGCAATAGTTCTGACATTGAACGGTACCCATCCGGGCAGTATCCACAGTGAAATCGTCTTGAAGCTTCTTTCAACTTGATGGGAAGTGATCGGATGGAAAAGCAGCGTTCTGGCTGTTGTGGAGCCCGAAACAAGAACGTTCCGAATTATCCAGCCCACCAGTGGCAGGCAGGCGGTGACGCCGAATAAGAGCGAATCGGTCAGTTTCTTTATCGCTCTCTGCCTGGTGAAGAACAGGACGACGGCGACTCCCGTGGCCACGAGCGAGAGCCCCGCGTACCGCGTGAATGTCGCGAGAGCGATTACTGCCGCCGAGGCGAGAAGGAGGCTCCGGCTCTGACGCTCGGCGTATTCGGCAATGAAGAGAAGCCCCAGAAGGCCAAGGAAGATGAAGAGGGGCTCGGTCCATGCCATCGAGTGAATCTCGAGGAGGTCAACACAAGTCAGGACGAGAAATGAGCCGAGAATGGGGATCCAGGGAGAGCGGGCGTAGCGTCGAAGAACGAGGCCAACAAGTAGAATATTGGTGCCGAAAAGGGCAACGTTGATCCACCTCGCGGCCACCAACGGATCGGGGCCAAACAGGCCGACGAATGCGAGAAGCAACGGATAGAATGGGGGCCAAATCGCCGCGTTGCTGCCGTACAGATCCTGGTAGCCCTGACCGGACAGCAGGTTGCGTGCGATCGAGACGTAGGCCGTTGAGTCCGGCGAAGTGCCCGCACCCCACCTCGTGCTGAGCGCTATGAGCCCAACGCCGAGCAAGGCAAGGGGCAACAACCAACGGGCTTGGCCGAAGCCTTGAATCTGCCTGTGGGCCAGCATTTCTCCTACTATCTGAACTCCTGCTTGGGACGTAAGGTGAGAAGCTCGCCGTGAGGCGGGCCTCAGGGTGAGCAGAGCAGCGTACGCTGTCAAGCCAAACATCCGGCGCGTCGGCGACGTCAACCTGCCGGGAAGGGCAGGAGAGAATGCCCGGTGAAGGCCACAGCGTGCGCCGTGTGCTAGCGAACCTCGACGAGAGAGCGCGACTGAGTCCGTTGCCTCGGTCCGCCGCGGCGGTAAAACCACGTCTTAGATTTCTTTCGGCGGTTCCGATACTGAATAGGGTTTCTTGTGCGTTCGCGAGACGATGTGGCTGCGTGTGCGTTCACCTGGAGGGAAGTGAACTATGAGACAGCTCCGAGAAAGGCGCGGCTTCACACTCCTCGATGTCATTCTGGTGATTATCGTCATCGCGATCCTGGCGGCAACTATCGTTCCGAGGCTCGGCAGCCGGGCCGACAAGGCGAAGATCGCTCGGACCAAGGCGAATATCTTCTCGCTGCGCTCGGCGATCCGGATCTGGCAAGCCGACCACGACAGACAGCCCCCCGCGAGACTCTCGGACCTCGTGCCGGATTACCTGCTCCAGATGCCCAGAGAGGCAATCACCGCGAGCGCGGCGGAAGTCGCCACGCTCGACGGCAGCGGCGGTTGGTTCTACGACGACGGCAAGGTCATGGTGAACCTCACGGGCACCGACACCAATGGCGCCAATTACGAAGACTATTAGCGTGGGCTTGCCCGGCACTGTTCGTGTTGCGGATAGGCACTTGGGGGGAAAGGCCCGCCCGGCCAGGTGGCTTTACGATGGCGTTTCTGCCCAAGGCGCAAATCCGCGAGCGACTCGAATACCTACCCGAGCATGGACTTGATTTTCAATACGACGCGGTTGAACTCGTTCGTGACCTTGGACTTGCCGATGAGGCCGCCCCACATGCCCGACATGCCCTTGTTGACCAGGAGCCGAACCTTCTCGGTCTCCTGGTGCACCTGAACTTTGAATTTCATTCTGCCGCTCAACGCGCCGACCAACGCGAACACGCCGCCGCTTCCTTTCGCGTAGGTGCCGTTTTGTGGCGTCCCGTCTTCGAGTTTGTACCCTTCGGAAGCAAAGAAACGTTCCAGGTCGCCGGCGAGTTTGGCTGCGTCGCCGCTTTCAATGAGAATTGTCACCCCCTTCTTGGTCTCCTCGTAGCGCTCCAGCTTCCCTTCCAACATCGCAAGGCTCCTTTCACACGGGATCGGGCAATATCTGTTTGGAAAGAGGCATCTTTTCGACCCAGGCGTTCCAGCAAGGACACCTATTCGCTCTGCCGCTTCCGTCGGGCTGCGCAAACGCAACGAAATGGTATCTCAGCCTGGCTGTGGTGTCCAGCGGTTTGGTGGCTCCAACGATGCCTTTGCACATCCGCCGGAAGCGCACGCGGCTCGAGCGGTTCCCGCGAGCGCCGCCCGAAGCGCTTGAGACTTGACGACAGGCGCCAAGTGGGTTAGCAAGGAGACGCTTTATCCATACCGTTCTGGAGTGACCGTGTTGGGCCCACGCCGCCGCCCGTCGTCAGCGGGGAGGAGGATATGATGGCGCAGGTATTTGTCGTGATGACCTACGATGTGAAGCCGAGGAGGCGCCGGGACTTCGTGGCGTGGATCAGGAAGGTGCGCCGCCACATCCGCCGGATTCATGGGCCGAACTACACCATCTTTGAGGATCAGGACGTCCCCAACCGGTTCACGGAGATCTTCATCTGCCCGAACAAGGCGGCGTACAGGAAGCTGCAGGACCTCCACGACGTGAGGCTCGATCAGTACATGTGGGAGATGGACAAGTACGTCGGCAATCGCGAGGAGGCCGTTTTCCACACGCTCGTCGAGATCTAGCCGAAGAAGAATCAGCCACCGATTTGCACAGATGACATAGACTCCATCAGTGCTGATCTGTGTGAATCGGTGGTGAATCCAAGTCTTTTTCCCTCTCGTCACTTCCACAGGCCCGCGGCGCGCAGCCGGTCGTGGAGGCGCTGCGTCTGGAGGCAGAACGTTTCGAGCCGCGCCTCGACGAGCTGCGGGAAGGCGGCGCCGTCGGTCTCGATGGCGAGGAACGGCAGGTTGCCTATGTCGCCGAGCCGGGCGAGGATTTGGCCGGTGTGGTTGGTCTCCGGGATCCGATCGGCGTGCATCGTTTCGGTAAGGATCGCCTCGGCCACGCGCGACGGCATGCAGCCGAACGGGCCGATCGAGATGACGCCCGAGACGGTGTGAAGGATCTCGCGCACCGCGCTGCCGACGGTGAGCACTGCCTCGCCGAGGAAGCGGGGGTTCATGAGCATGCTGCCGGCTTCCATCGTGCGGTCAATTTCGACGAGCTCCGGGCGGTAGAGGCCGCTGCGGGCGAGGATATGTTTGCAGCGGCTTTCGATCCTGTGCTGCATGACGGGCCGAATGGCCAGGCGCACGTGGTCGTTGAGGCGCAACCGTTCCTTCGAGAGCCTGTGCTTGAAGATGTAGTCCACGTAGTAGAGGAACTCGCTGATCGGCGAGACGCGCGTGATGAAGCCCTTGGCGGCAAGGCGGTCGGTGAGGCCCTGGCACGAAAGCTCGTCGTGGCGCACGAAGATCTCACCGGTCAGCAGTACCGCAGGCGCTTCCTCGATCGGTCGCTCGAGCGGAATCGTGCGGAGTATGTCGGACGCCGCCCTGAGCGCCCGGGCGACCGAGGCGCCGTTCTCGCGCGCCAGCGCCTCGAGGATTGTGCGCCACGCCTTGTCGAAGACCGCGAGCCCGGCCTCGTTGTCCGCGGCAAGGACCTGCACGGTGGAGCGAACCTCGTTCATCGCGTCGGAGACGGTCACCGCCTGCCAGGCGCGGTACTCGAACTTCGGGCCGAAGCTTGAATAGCCATTCTCGTCGCCGAGCGGGATCACGCATAGGTCGGCGATCTGCTGCTGCTCGATGAGCCGCTTGATGAAGACGTTGTACTGGCCGAATCGGCACGGGCCGGTTGATTCCGGCATGAAGTATACAAGCACCTCGCCGCTGCGGCGTTTTTTAGAGAGGTAGGCGAGCAGGCTGCCGACGGTGAGCTGTAACGGCAGGCACTCCTTGCAGTTCGTGGCGCCGTGGCCGAGCTTGAGCGACTCGGCGTCGGCGGGCGGCAGGGCCGTGGCGTGGATGCCGAGGCTGCGGACCGCCGCCGCCAGCGCCTGCGTGCCGAGCGTGCCCATGGACGGCAACAGCATGTGCACCCGCCCGTCGCGCGCGTCGAGACGCTCGCCCGACGAGGTGTGAATAATGAGCGCGTTCCCCTCGATGGCGGCGCGCGCTGCGACGAAGCGCTTCGGCCGCACATGGCTCTTCTTGCCACGCTCGAGCTCGCGGTAGCGGGTCACCACGTCGAGGAACGCCTCGATGCGCGTGTTGAGGCCGGCGTCGGCGGTGTGGCTGTCGAGCTCGAGGGTGAGCGACGGCTTGCCGGCCATCAGATCGCGGAAGAACGTGAGCACGAACGAGTCCGGCCCGCAACTGAAGTTGGTGATGAACGCGCCGAAGAGCTGCGGATGGCGCGCGACCGCCTTGGCCACCTTGAGGTTGAGGCGCCCCATCGCCCAGTACATCGTGTCGGGGTATTCCTCGTCGAGGAAGCCGAGGGAATCGAACGGCACGATGCGCACGCCGCGCGAGGCGAACTTGTGCGGGATGCCCATGTTCGCTTCGTCGGCGAACGCGTTATAGGGCCGGCCAAAAAGCACGACGGCAATCGAGTCGGGGTCGGCCTCGATCTCAGCGAGGACGCGGCGGCCGATCGCGTGCATTGCCTGCTGGCATGCGTCCATTCGATCGCACGCGGCGTCAAACGCGTCGAGTGCTTGACGGCGCGTGAAGCCAAGCTGCCTGCCAAGTTCGGCGAACACATGGCGCTGCGAGCGGAACCCCCCATAAAAGTTCAGCGTCGGCGAGAGGATCTCTGGGGACTTGCCGTCGAGGCCGAACGCGGTGCGCAGGTAGAACGGCTCGCTTTGGGCGAACGGGCAGAGCTTTTTGTACGGCGCGTCGTCGGCGACGTGCATCTCGACGACGAGCGGCATGAAGAGGAAGTCGGGCCGCTTCGCCAGCAGGTCGGCGAACATGCCGTGGGCAAGCTCGGCGGGGTAGCAGAACGCGGCGCCGCGCCGCTCACAGCCTTCCTCGCGCGACGCGTCCGGCAGGACAACGCGGAGGCCGAGGTTGGCGAAGAAATGCGAGTAGAGTGGATAAAGCGTGTGCGTCAGGAACGAGCGGTTGATGCCGACTGTCCTTGCACCGTTGGCTGACGCGGCGGGCGCGGCGTGTTCCTCGAAGATGAGGCGCTGGCGCTTGGCGACGAGGTCGAGCGAGGCGGCGTCGTTGTGGATGTTGAACCGGACGTTGTAATACCGGTTGCACGCACCACCGAAGGGATACGTTTTGCCCTCGATGACGATGCGGTTGATCTCGCACCGGCGGTCGCACTTCTCCACACCGCCTCGGCAAATGAACGGTTGCTTGTAAACGACTTCGCGCGCGGCGAGTTGCCTGAGATCGAACCGTTGCCTCTCCAAGAGACCGGCGCGTTGGCGGTTCTTCACTTCGAGCGCGACGCCGAACGCGCCCATCAGGCCGGGGTCGGGCGGCACGACGATTGGCTTGCCGACCAGCGCTGCCATCGCCACCGGCACGGCGCGGTTGTAGCAGACGCCGCCTTGCAAGAAGATCTTTTGGCCGACGGGGCGATTGCCCTTGACACGGTTCGCGTAGTTCATGCAGATCGAATAGACGAGCCCGGCGACGATGTCGTCGCGTTCGATCCCCTCGTGCGCGGCGTTCTTGATGTCGCTCGATATAAATGCGGCACACTGGTCGTTGAAGTTCGGAGGATGACCGGCGCGGAGCGCGATGTCGGCGATCTCGGTCACGTCGAGGCCGAGCGATTCCTTTGCTGCCTCCTCGAGAAACGACCCCGTGCCCGCTGAGCACGCCTCGTTCATCGCGTAGTCCGACGGCACGCCGTTCGTGAGGTAGGTGTACTTCGCGTCCTGGCCGCCGATCTCGAAGATCGTGTCCACACTCGGATCGAAGTGCGCGGCGGCGGTCGCGTGCGCGATGATCTCGTTGACGATCCCCTCAGAAAGCGCGTGCAGGCCGGCGATCTGGCGACCCGAGCCGGTGACGCCGAGACCGACGATGTCGAGCGGCACCTCGAGCTCGTCGGCGAGTTTTTTGTAGCACTGGCGTGAGGCGCCGACCGGATCGCCGTTCGTGCGGAGGTAGATCGAGGCGAGGATCGCGTCGTCTGCGGTTCGCAGAAGCACGGCCTTCGTCGTCGTCGAGCCGACGTCAAGGCCGATGATGCACTCGTCGCCTGCGCGCGCCGTGCTGCGAACGGATGGCTTGAACGTAACCATCTGCTCGGCTTCGCTCAGCGGCGGGAGGAAGTCGAACGCCGACTTCCCCTCGATGAAAAGATCATGCACACCGGGGTAGGGGAGCGTCGGGTTGTCGAGCGCCCAGAGCGCGACGCCCACGGCTTCGAACGAAGCCGCCTCGTCGGGGATGACGAGGCCCGGCCGCTCCTCGCGCAGGAACTCCATGACGACCGAGTTGCGCGCAACGCCGCCGACGACCATGTACGGCCCCTCGGGCACTTTCACGAGCAGCTCGCTGATCTTCTTCGCCATCATCCGCGCGAGCCCCGCCACAACGCTCCCCTTCGGCTGGCCGCGGTTGAGCGCATGGGTGCAGTCGCTCTTGCAGAAGACCGAGCAGCGGCCGCTGATCCGGTGCGGCTCGCTGCCGCGCGCGAGCGCCACCGCATCGTCAAGCCCGAGGCCCATCCGCCGTATCTGCTGGAGAAAGAACTCGCCCGTGCCCGATGCGCACTTGTTGCCGGTGTAGACGCCGGAGACGCGGCCCGTCTCGTCGAGCACGTAGACCATGAACGTCTCGCCGCCCGCGCTCACGAGCGCGCGGACACGGTCGCCGCCGGCGTGGACGCGTCCGTCCCGGACGCGCCCGTTCCGGACGTGGGCGAACGCGATCTCGTCCGCTTCGGACTCGGTGATCGAGGACATTCTGAGGAAGTGGCGGAACTTGCGCCCCGTCGAGGCGACGCGGTCGTAGCGGCCCATGTCGAGGTCTTTGAGCGCCTCGGCCAGCGCCCGCCTCGGGTTGCCCTCGTGCGCCACGGCGGCGACCGGGCGGACTTCGGCCCTCGCCTCGTCACCGTCACGCACCGCCTCAACGAGGCTCAGCGTCGTCGCACCAAGACAGATTCCCAACGTCTTCACGGGAACCGCTCTCTGGGAGGTCTTCAACTCGTCTCAGACTAGCCCCAATCCGCCTGTAGTATGCGAGCGAGCGCCTCCGGCGTCAATGGGTGTCCCAAGGTCGTGTGACGCAGCCGACGTTGACGGGGGTTGTTCGGGGTGGTAACATGAGGGACTAAGCGGCGCGGCCGTTCTGGACGTGGGAGCGTTCGCGGCGCAGGCACTGATAGTGAGGAAGTGATGACGCCGACACCAGACGAGGCAGTACGAGAGAAAATCTTGCAGCGGCTGCGAGAAGAGAGGTTGCTGAGCAACAAGGCCCTTTCACAACTGGCTAAGAAACTGCGGGCCGGTCCCTTGTCCAGTACCGACTGGCGCCGTCTGGCGGAGATGGAATGCCGGGAGGCCGATGATGGCGAGAAGGATTCGCGAGAAACTTGAGAAGTTGACACTGTGCCGCTTCCGGGCAGCTACGTGCCCGGTCGATCTTGAGTTCGATCCGCACAAGGGTGTGGCGATGGTTTTCGGTGAGAACGGGACAGGGAAGTCTACGTTGGCAGACGCGATAGACTTCGTGTGCAACGAGAAGTGTGGGTCACTTGCCGAGAAGAGCTCAACGAACCCAAGACAGCATCTTCCGGCGATCGGGAGCAAAGCCAGCGATGTCGTCGCGTCGCTGACCTTCGGCGGTCGAACCTGGGATGCTAGGCTGGTTGCGGGGCGCCCTGCTAGCAGCGGGCCCCCGGATCGTCCAAAGGCGCGCATCCTGAGGCGCGGCCAGATCCTGGAGGTGATCAACGCGGAGCCCCGCGAAAGGTATGAAGCGCTGAAAGGTTTCATCGAGGTCCCTGTGATAGAGAGGTCGGAGCGCTCCTTGCGGGATGCACTGAATGCCCTGAAGAGAGAAGTCGACGCGGCACAAGGTGCCAGGAAGCAAGCAGAAGACTCGCTGGCGCGGTTGTGGAAGCAAGAGGGCGAACCTGGGGACGGGCCGTTATCCTGGGCTCGGGCTCTTTGCACTGAGGACCTATCCGCACTCGAGGCCAATGCTCGCTCTGCGAGGCAACTGCTTGATGCCGTTACGGCATGTCTGGAGGCGCGGAGGGAACTGGATGACAGTGGTAGTGCTCACAGCAAGGCCGTGAGCAAGCGTGATGTTGCTTCATCTGAGCTTAGGAAGGCGCAACAGGAAGCTGGGCAGAACCTGAGCTTGCTTTCTAAGGTTCTTGAAGATGCGGAAGCCTTCCTGAAGGCCACTCGCGGTGTGACGAAGTGCCCGGTCTGCGAGCAGGCGGTGGACGCCGAGAAGCTCCAGCGAGAGCTGCGCGCCCGTTTGGACGAGATGAAAGGGATCGTCGAGTTAGGGAGAGCTCTCGATACCGCGGCCGCCGACGCAACGAACGTGGCAGCGGTCGTGACGTCAAAGAACAAGGACTTCGTCGCGGCTGGGAGGCGCATGGCGCATGCGCTTAGGAGCTCCGACGCCCTTGCCGTGGCAATTGAGTGGTCGGACTACCGGGAGTTGACCGATACGGACCCTGTTAGGGACGAGGAAGCGGGGGCAGTTGAATCCCGCACGCTACTGGGCCTTGTCGAGGCACACCATGCAGCTCTTCAGAGAACGGTTCAGACCATGGAGCGCACACTAGGGGAGCGGTCAGCCTTGACGAACCAGGTTGGGATGCTGGAGGAGGCAACGGAGCGCCTCCAGACGCTCGGCAAGACAGCCAACAAGCTGGAGGGAATGCTTGCAGTGGTTGAGAGGGAGCGCAAGGCGTACGTGAGCAGGGTGCTGGAGGATGTCTCTGCAGACGTTGAGCGCATGTATCTTCAACTGCATCCTGACGAGGGCCTCGGTGGGATCCGCCTGTACCTGAAACCGACTGTCTCGGGCTCACTGGAGCTTGCAGGGACCTTCGAGTCCAGGGAATCCGTGCCAGTCCAAGCGTACTACAGCGACTCACACCTGGACACGCTGGGCGTGTGCGTATTCCTCGCTCTGTCCAAGTACTTCGCGGATGAGAGGACGATCCTTGTGCTCGACGACGTGCTCACCTCGGCCGACACGGTACACCTTGAGCGACTGATCGAACTCCTTCACCAGGAAGCCGCCCATTTCAGCCAGGTGGTCATTACCACTCACTACAGGCCTTGGAGAGATAAGTACAGATTCGCCCGTGGTGCGACGGGGAACGTCCAGCTGATCGAGCTCCTGCCGTGGAGCTTGCTTCGCGGTATCCGTCACACAAAGACGAGGCTGTGTGTTGAGGAGTTGGAGGAATGCGCCGAGCGCGAGCCTTTCGATCGGCAAACGGTGTCAGCAAAGGCGGGAGTTCTTCTTGAAAGCCTACTGGATCATGTTGTTCTGCTTTACAACTGCAAGGTCCCGCGGAAAGCGGAGGAGAATTACACGCTTGGGGAGCTTCTTGACGCACTCGGCAAGAGGCTGAAGCCCAGGCTGCGCGTCGAGATGCTGAAGAGCGATGGCACGGTGGAAGCTGACATACTCCTTGAGTCGCTGATCGACAGTATTGGTGGGTTGGCTTGGATAAGGAACCAGATTGGCTGCCACTGGAACGTGGCAGGTATGGAGGTTTCCGACGCGGAGGTCTCAATGCTAGCCAAGTACACAGTCATGCTTGGAGAGGAGTTGATCTGTCCAGAGTGCGGACGGTTGCCGTCAACGCCGAAGTCTGGCGACTTCTGGGAATGCCGATGCGGTAGAAGAAGGCTGCATCCGTTAGGGAACCCCGACCATATGGGCGGCTTGCCGCCGCGATAGCTGATCGACAAGGTATCGTAGGCGAAGAGCGCGGCATGAACCTGCTCGATCGCGATCCTGAGGATCATCAGGATTGGATGGGGGGCGCTGGGTGAAGCGGCTGGGGCCGTCGAGGGCGGCGAGGTGTTGAAGTGGTGAGTGACGGGAAAAGTGGGGCGGAGATGAGCGCTGGATCGACGAGGTACGCGACGTCGGTATCGGGGCAGTTGGGGGCCGTGGGCGCGATGGCCGGCGGCGCTGCGGCGGCGGGCGGTGTGGTCCTCGTTGTCGTGCAGGCCGGCCGGGACGTCTTGATGGGAATGGTTGCGGTTGCACCGCTGGTGGCGGGGATCGTCGTGATGGTGTTGTGGGCGCTTCGGCGATTGACGGAATACGTGGACGTTGGTGAGGACGGTTTTGTGTATTCGGTGCTGGGAAGGCGGGTCTTCATCCGGTTCTCGGACGTTGTGGGCGTCAGCGAAATGCGGACGCGGTCGGGGATCGCCACGAATCCGCAGAGGCTGTTTGCGGTGGCCACTCCGGACGGGCGCAGGACCACGTTCAGCAGCTACATCGCGGGGTTCAATGACCTCGTTGGGCAGATCAGGTCGAGGATCGGCGATGCGGCCCATGCGGAATGCCCCCCGCCGAAATACCGGACGCTTGTCAACATCGTGGCGGTGATTATATTCATTCTCTGCATGGCCGCCCTGGCCTGGGCGCTGTGGCTGAATAGTAAGTACTAGCGACCTATGAATCTGCTCAAGCGCGATCCGGAGGATCATCAGCATTTCATGGGGGAGGCGCTGCGGGAGGCCGGGGCGGCGGCGGAGCGTGGCGAGGTGCCGATCGGGGCGGTGGTGGCGCACGGTGGGCGCATCATTGGCCGGGGGCACAACCAGACCGAGATGCTGCGCGACGCGACGGCGCACGCCGAGATGCTGGCGCTCACGCAGGCGGCCGAGGCGCTCGGGGGTTGGCGGCTCGCGGGCTGCACGCTCTACTCGACGGCGGAGCCGTGCACGATGTGCTGCGGGGCGATGGTGCTGTGCCGGGTGGACCGGCTGGTCTATGGCGCGCCGGACCCGAAGTTCGGCGCGGTGGTGAGCATCGCCGATGTTTTGAGCAACCCGCGGCACAACCACAAGGTGCAGGTGATCGGCGGCGTGCGCGCCGACGAGGCGGCCGAGCTGCTCAAGGCGTTCTTCCGCACGGTCCGGGAAAAGAAGGAGGAGAATTAACCACCGATCTACACAGATGGGCGCAGATTCTGTCCGGCCGCCATTGGCGTCCGGAGAGGAGGAGCTGGAGGAATCCCAATCTGTGTTGATCTGTGTGATCTGTGGCTTCCTCTTGTCTTGACCCTCGAGCGGCGGCGACATATGTTATGGCCTACCCCACGCGGAGAGGTGCCGGAGCGGTCGAACGGGGCGGTCTCGAAAACCGTTGACCTGGCAACAGGTCCGTGGGTTCGAATCCCACCCTCTCCGCTTGCCCCAAGAAGCGGTTCACAGGTTCCTGAAAATTTGGCCAGCTCGACGCGTTCCAAGATGTCGGCGGATGGCGTCCAGCGATCCAGGTCGGTACGAAAACGGCCGGGGCAACCTTCGCATCAACACGGTTTCGGGAAAGCCTACGCTTTCTTGTTAGAGTGGCGCCGTCGCGCACGTCGCCCGCTGCCGACGCAACCTCACGGTCTGAAGATCATCCCCGCTGGCGCCGGACTCGCCCAACGGCGCACTTGCTTTCTGCGACAAGGCCGCAAGGTGACACTTCACACTGCGCTTGGTGAGGTCCCTGATTCGAGCAGGATGATTCGATGGGATGATGGTCAAACCCCGAGGCTGCCAACCTCTCGCATGGGCAGCGACCCGTTGGCCGGCTGCGGAGAAGTGAGTGCCAGGGCCTTGGCCAGCCGCGCCTCAATAGACTGGAACCGTGGTTACTGAACAGACCGGTCAGGCGGTCGGCAGGCTTCCTGGCGACTCAGTTCCTGCCTTGCTTCGTGCACGAGCTGAGCATGGTCCTTACCTGGCTGGCGTGCGTGCCCTCGGCGAAAGCACGAAGGTACTTCCGGCACTCGATAGTGCAGTGGTCGTGATCCTTGAGCTCATAGTAAGACAGGGCAATCCAATAGCGAGCGAGCTCTGAGGCTTCATCCTTCTGGGCGAGGATCATGAACTCGGCTATGGCCGCTTCATATTGGTTCTCAAAGTAGTGGCCAAGGCCGCGGATGTAGTGGAGCGTGAGCTCGGGCGTGTCGTCCACGGTCAGCTCTCTGGCGTCGCTCTCCGACGCCTTGATTTTCTTGACGAGGGCGTTGATGGCCTTCTTTTCGGTGTCAAGCAACCTCGCCTTGGGACCGGTTGCCGAGGCGGCCGCAACGATCTCAGCCGTGCCGACATCCACGGCACGGATGTCAATCCGCAGGTTCCCGTTGGCAAGCGTGAAACCGCCGGTCACGATCAACTCGGCGTCCAGCAACTTGCCCAGGACGGCTCGCACCTTTTCGTCAGTCAAGCCCGTGGCCTGGAGCTTGTGTTCCGTGACGACCTTGTCGAGTTCCTCGCGCTCGACGACGGCAAAGCCGTCTACTTTCGCCAGGTCGCCGCCGACAAGCCAGGCGAGCCCGTCGCACAGCGAATCGTAGCGCTCGCTGCCGGTCGAGTTTACAAAAGGAACCACGACAACTCGCCTGCCTTCGCTGTTTGGCGCTTCGTTCGCGAGAGTTCTAGCCAGAGAAGGGCAGAGAGCCAACGCAACCATCATGAAGAGGAACGTGCGTCTCATCGCTAGTCCTTTTCGTTCTCGTCTCGTGGGACCGAGACATGGACCTTCTTCCACTGCTCGTAGACGAACGAGTTGTTCAGGAGCTCGTTCTTCGAAACGGCAACGAGAGGGTAGTCGCGGTGCTGCAGGACAACCTCCGCGCCGGCCAGCACAAGGCGCCTGGAGAAGTTGGAGCTCCCATGGCGGGTCGTGTGCGACGGCGTCCGAACGAAGTGCTTCCGTACCTCCTTCGTCTTCATATTGAACGTGAAGATGCCGTCGCTCCAGGAGGCGTACCAGATCAGGTCTCCGTCGCGTACAGCCGCGCTGCAGTACGGGCCGCGCATGTAGTGGGCCCACTTCTTTGTCCGGGTGTTGTACTCCGCAATGCCGTAGCTTGTGAAATACACGCTGTCGCCGTTGACGATGATAACCGGGATGAAGTCCGAAAGCAGGTCGGGCCCGCCTTTCCCGATCTTGTCATGGTCATACGGGAAGTGGCTCCATTGCCCGGTGCGCGTGTCGAACTTGATTGCGCCGTTGCCGACCGTGCCAAGCCACATGGTATGGTCCTGGAAAGCGATAGCCGCGATCGAGTTGTCAGGCATGCCGTCTTCTTTGGTGATCGTTTCGATCCTTCCCGTCGAGGGATCGAGGATGTTCAAGCCCGACAGAGTCCCAATGTAGACCTTCCCCTCGTGGCAGCGCACCGTGCGGACGTTGTCACTCGCGAGACCGTCTTTGGTCGTATACCGCTTCACTTGCCTGTCGGTAAGGCCGATTTGATACAGGCCGCTGAGCTGTGTAGCCACCCACAAGTACCGGCCATCGGAGTCGCAGCAGTTCTGTGAGGTGAGGGTGGGTGATCCCATGCCGGACGGGAAGAACATGATCGCCTTGCCTGTCCTCGAGTCTATTTCTCCAAAGCCGGTTTCGTTCCTGTAATAGAGCGAGCAGAAGATGCGGCCGTCATAAGCGAAGTCAGGGTACATCTTGTGTCGTGCGAACGCGTCCGCGTCGGCCGGCACGGCAGCGACGGGCTTCAGGATACGCAGAGACGTTGGGTTCTCCTCGGGCCGGCCTCCGAGCTTGTCCAGGTCGCAGAATGAGACCATGAGGCGGTCGTCTTTAACCTTCACGCAGACAAGCCGGTTGCCCCGATCCCAAACGAAGGATTCGGCACTAAACCGGTATGGCCTGGTCCAGTGGTCGCCGTCGTAGCTCAGGCTCGCCATGCTTGGGCCCGAGGAGGCCTGACTTGCCATAGCAAGCATGCTCCCGGACGCGAACACCTTCCCACCGGGCAACATGACGACATGAATCGGCATGTGTGAGTGCGACGACAGTGTTGTCCCCTGACGAAGCCGTATGGCCTCGAGGGCCATCCGACCGCGCAGAACCGTTTCTTTGTTCCTGTCTTTCCGGTACTCAAGAACGGGCTTGTCGCCGTCTCGCTTCATAGTGGGGAGTCGCCATGACACCGCGCGCGTTCCCCCCGCCGAGGGCGGCACCCACTTCCAGGACTTCGCGTCCTGAGAACGCAACACGCCGTAGCTGGTCTGCAGCCAAAAGATGCCGTCAGCGTCCTGCCAAAGGGAGTAGAAAACGAACGTACCACGCTTCTTGCTGTCATCGGGGGGCCGCACGATCACAGGGTCCGACCATTGGCGGCCGCTTGCTGAAGTGGAAACGCAGGCACCGGGCTTGTCTTTCTTCTCGCGCGTCGAGAGCCAGCCGAGCACGAGCATCCCATCCTCGGCCTGAATTAAGCGCGGACAGTAATCGTCTTGCCCCGAGTTTACAGACAACTTCACAGGCTCCTGCCAGTTCAGCGCGTCTCTTGAGACCATCTGACACAGGTCCGAAGCTCCATCACCCCCTCCGACGGCAACGAGCCGGTACAGGCCGTCGTGATCGAGTATCATCGACGGATCGCTCAGCCCTTTGGCAATCTCCACGACGGGCTTCCAGTCGTCCTCGAGCGAGACGAAGAGACTCACGCCTTGGGGAGGAACGTTGAGGTCGAACTCCTTCGTAGGATAACCCGGCGCCGAGACCTTGACCCTCGCAGCGCCGGGATAGACCTTGGCATATCCCTGGATCGTCTTCCAGCCGTTGACCCACGACTCGGCCCACTCGGGCCGCGTCACGAGGCTGATATGCGTGAACTTGGGCTGGATATCTTCAGGCTCTTGGCCGTTCTGTTTCTTGAAGGATCCCCTGATCTCGATCCGCTTGAATCGTTCCGCGCGGTAGTCGCTGACAAGGAGCAGCTTCGTGTCGGGAATGCAGTCCGCCTTCCACGTATACGTCAGTTCCTTGGGATCGAAGTTCCGGATGAAGTGGTGGCCCTTGCGCCCCTCCTTGCCGTGCCAATCAGAGACGAAGAGACTCGCATAGCCTTGGCCTTCGGACGGCACGATCTCGACTTCGGCCGTTATCTTGTCGAAGAGATAGCCCTGCGGCGCCTCGATGAGCGTGCCGTGCCACATCTCGATCGAGAGCGGATTGCCGAGTCTGGGGTCACTGGATGGGCTCACTACGTATGAGTCATCCACCGACTTGAAGCGGTACACCCAGGCCGGTGCCACCGTCTCCTTGTCCGGATTCATTGCAAGCTCGTAATACCACGCCGCTACGCACTCCGACGCGCGTCGTGAGAGACCGTAGATGTCGTGCCCGATGCCGGCGCCAAGAGCATATGCGCCGTACATATCATCGAAGGCGTGCTCAACCTTCCCGAGCTCGTAGTGGCAATATGCTCGCTGGAACAGCACCCGCCTGATGAACGCCGTAGACATCTCGCGCTGTTGATTACGACCGTGTCTGCCCGCGCTTGGCCCGGTCTTCTCATCAATTCTCGCCCTGAGCCACTCGTCGTATGATTTGCGCGCAAGTGGATGCGATTCGATGATCTTGGTGTATTGGCGGATGGCGCCTTCATAGTCCTGCGCCTTGTGCTGCAGGGCCACGGCATAATCGAACCGCAATTGCGGCGTCAGGGGATCGTCGGGAAAGTCTTTCAGCGCCTCCTGGTAGGCCAACAGGCCGTGCTCGACCTCGTCCATGGCGATGTAGATCTTCGCCACCCACAGCCAGGCACGCACGTAGGCGCGGTCCTTGGATGTCGCTGCCCTGAAACCGGCGAACGCGTGCGGGTAATCGCCGCGATCGTAGCGGTCGAGACCGCGGTAGAAGCGCGCCATCGCGTCCACGCTGTCCGTTTGCAGTCGCTTCAGCCGCTCCCGTTCCAACTCGGTGAGCTTCACATCGAGGTTCGCGATGATTTGTCCGGCAAGCCGCTTCTCGACCTCGTGCACTTCGCTCGCTTTGCCCTTGACCCACTCGACCCGGCGCACGCTGGCCGTCTCGAGGTCAACGATATGCGCCTCGATTTCAATTTCGTCGCCCGTGACCTGATACGAACCGAAGAGCGCGGCGTCCACCTGCGCAATGCGCGCCGCCTTGATCGCGACGGCCTTATCTATGGCGCCCGCTTCGGAAACCTTCAGCTCCTTCAAGACCGCCTGCATCCGTTCGCGCTCGACCAGCAGCAGCCGATCGCTCGACGCCAGGTCCGTAATCAGCAGGTCGGCGAGTCCCTTGCGCAGCCAGTCCCATTCCTCGGCCCCACCGCGGTTGGTGAAGTACATCACCGCCAGCGTGATGCGCTCCGGCTCCTCACCTGCCCTGACGCCGGTGGCCAAAACAAGACAAATCAACGACGCGGCAATCGCCTTGAAGAGCGTGCCTTTCACCGTGTTGTCCTTTCACTCGTTCCCGTGCGTGTGGGAGCGTTCGCCTTGAGCCACGCATCATAGCGGAACGAATTCTCCAGCAATTCCTGCTTCGGTACGCAGAGAATGCGAGGGTAATAGCTTGTGATAAGCACCTCCTCGCCCAGCAGGTCGAACCGGTGAGGGGAATTCGGGTTTGTCTGCCAACTTGAATAAGAGGGCGTTCGAATGAAGTGTTTCCGGACCTCTTTCGTCTTGAGGTTCAGTGTGAAAATCCCCCACGATGAAGGATACCAGAGCAAGTCCCCGTCTCGGACGGGAGAGTAACTGTACCCTTCTTGGAAATGGCGGTGCCATTCTTTGGTGCGGGTGTTGTACTCGGTAATCCCGTAGCCCACGAAGTAGATCGAGTCGCCCTCGACGAAGATGGCGGGCACGTATTCTGAGGACACATCCGGTCCTCCCTTTCCGATCTTCTCGCGGCCATGGACAAAGTGGGTCCAACCCCCGTCGCGGGTGTCGTGCATCATGACGCCATTACTCACAGTACCGAGCCACATGACCGGGCCCTGGAAAGCGATTGCCTCAATTGAGTTGTCGGGCATCCCGTCGTCCTTGGTAATCGTCTCTATATGCCCCGTTTCGGAATCGAGGATATTCAGTCCAGACAGGGTTCCGATATATACCTTGCCCTCATGGCAATGGACCGTGCGGGCGTTGTCGCTGACAAGGCCCTCCTTCGTCGTGTACCGGTTCACTCCTCCGTCCTGAAGGCCGAAGCGGACCAGGCCCTTCACCTGGGTCGCGATCCACAAGTATTCCCCGTCGGAGTCACACGAGTTCGGCCCCGACGTGAAGTTTACCGGGATCCCGGATTCAATATGAATGCGGCCCTCTCCCGTCTTCGGATCAATCTCGGCGAGGGCGCCATTGGTAGGGTCGGGGCCCATCAGAATGCAGAAGATCCGATCGTCACATACTCGAAAGTGATGAATTCCATTCTCCTTGAAGAACGAGCCCACTTCCGAATTGGGCGCCGCCTCGGCCGGCGAAAGAATACGGAGCTCTGTCGGATCCTCTTCGGGTCTCCCCGCGAGCTTCGTGATGTCACAGAATGACACGGCAAGGCCAACTTTGGGCGATCCAAAAAGGGCGCCATCCAGATTGTCCTGGACACACACGAGACGTGACGCCCTGTCCCACACAATGCTTGCGTTATTTCCACCGTGGTGACGATACGGCGTTGTCCACTGTTCGCCATCGGTCGAGAACGCCGCCATCCCCCCGCCCTCAACGGATGTTGCGCCAGGCACATCCTCGATCAACCCACACGCGAACACGCTCCCGTCCGGAAGCATGGTGAGTTGGCGCTGGTTCCGGGCGAATCCGGCCGAACGGGTCTCCCCCGGGCGCATCTTCAACGCGCGTAAAGCCTCCCGGCCGCGGAACCCCGTACCATATTCACTGCACCCCAGTTGTAGCTCACCATTTCGCCCCGCAATCAAATACGAACGCCACCCCGTGCACATCTTGTTCGCCTTGAGTGGGAGCAGGTGCCAAACGCGCGCGTCGTCCGAGCGATACACCCCGTGCGTCGTCTGAAGCCAGAAGACGCCGTCAGCATCCTGCCAGACCGAGTAATAGCCGAAGGCGATGTTCTTCTCGGGTTCGCCGCGATGGCGTATGAGAACGGGATCAGTCCACGTCAGTCCGTCTTTTGAGGTAGAGATGCAGACAACCTTGTTGTCCTTCCCTTCGCGAGTTGACTGCCAGACGAGAACCAGAGTCCCGTCCTCAGCCTGGATCAGGTGCGGCGCCCAATCATCGGCTCCTGAGTTCACGCTCAGCTTAACCGGCTTCCCCCAGTGTACGGCATCCCTTGACACGATCTGGCACAGATGCCGGACCCCTTCCAATTCTCCCTCGGCCACAATGCGGTACAGGCCGCTGTGGTCGAGGACCATGGAAGGCCGCTGAAGACCCTGCGAAATCTGCACTATGGGGGTCCAGTCGTCCTCCAGAGAGACGAATAGGTTGATGCCGTTTGCCGGCACATCAACACCAAACTCCTTCGTGGGATAGCCGGGCGCAGCGACCTTTATCGTTGCGCGTCCCGGCGGAACCCTGGTGAGGTTGAGGGACCCATTGACCCAGGATTCCGCCCACTCAGGACGAAGGAAGAGCCGGACCTCGGCAAGTCTTGTGGCATCACCTCCAGAGCCGGGCCCGGGCGCCTTCGTGAACGAAGCGCTGATCTCGATCCGTTTGAACCGTGGCCCGAACTGCTCCTCCTCCAGCACGAGCAGCTTCGTCCCCGGTAGGAGTTTCACCTCCCGGACGTATGTGAGCTGTCTCGGATCGGTGTTCTTGATCCCGTAACGGCTCTTCCGTCCCGCAGCTCCGTGCCAGTCGGCGAGAGTGAAGAACGCGTAGCCAGCGTTCTCGACAGGCAAGAGCTCGACGCGGACAGACAGCTTGTCGAAAAAGGAACCCGCGGGCGCTTCCAACAAACGGCCGATCCATATCTCGCAGGAGAGCGGGTCGCCAAACGAAGGCCCGTCGGACGACGAGGCCACAAACACGTCGTCGGGTGTCTGGAAGCGATATGTCCATGATGGGAAAACGGATCTCTCGGCCCCACTAACGGCCAAGTCGTAATACCACACCTTGAGCTTCTTCTCGGCTTGACGGGCCAGACCCGAACGGTCGTTCGGCGCCCAAGGACCCCGTGCAAAGACGCCGTACATATCGGTCACAGCGCGTTCCAGATCGCCGGTTGCACGATAGCAGTGGCCGCGGCCGTACAGCGCTTTTCGCAGCATATTTGACTCGATGCGGCGTCTGCTGATCAACCGATGATAGTCGGACCATTCGCGCGTCTTCTTTTGTGCAGCCCGGAGAAGGTCAAGGCGCTCGCGCAAGAGCTCATCGTGTGGCCGTTTGCTGAGGGGATGTACCTCAATGATTTTCGTGTACTGGCGGATGGCGGCTTCGTAGTCCTTCGCTTTGTGCTGCAGGGCAATCGCGTAGTCGAAACGCAGTTGCGGTGTCAGCGCATCGTCAGGGAACTCCTTGAGCGCCTTCTCGTAGGCCAGCAGCCCGTGCTCCACCTCGTCCATGGCAATGTAGATCTTCGCTACCCACAGGCGTGCATGAACGTAGCGTGGATCTCTTGAAGCGGCCGTCCTGAAGCCGGCAAACGCGTGCGGGTAGTCACCGCGATCGTAGCGGTCCAGACCCCGGTAGAAATGCGCCATCGCATCCAGGTTGTCTGTCTGCAACTTCTTCAGGCACTCGCGTTCAGCCACGCTCAGCTTCACGTCAAGGTTGGCGATGAGCTTCTCGGCCAGCTCCTTCTCGAGCTCGTGGACCCGGTCCACTTTGCCCTTGACCCACTCCACCCGGCGCAGCCGCCCCGTTGCCAGGTCAATCAGGTGCGCCTCGATTTCGATCTCGCCACCCGTGACCAGATACGAGCCGAACAGCGCTACGTCCACCTTGGTGATCCGGCCCACCTTGAGCGCCACGTCCTTGTCGATCGCGCCCGACTCGGCCACCTTGAGCTCCTTCAAGGCCGCCTGAAGGCGTTCGCGCTCGACGAGAAGCAGGCGATCGCTGGAGGCAAGGTCGGTGATGAGCAGGTCGGCCAGCCCCTTGCGCAGCCAGTCCCATTCACCCTCCCCACCGCGGTTGGTGAAGTACATCACCGCCAGCGTCATCCGGTCAGACGGCTCCGCCCATGCGGCGCCTGAGACGGTGACGGCGAGAACGAAAACCAGCAACACCCGTTGACCGCGCACTTGGCTCTGTCCTCCCTGGCGCTACGCGAGCGAGGTCTGTCCTAGTGCTCGCGTGCCTCGTTCCACTTTTCTACCGCCTTCGGCAACAAGGCGGCGGCTATCTCGGCCGTTGCGCTCTGAATCGCCGCCTTGGCGGCGATATGCTCAGAAAGGTCAACCTTCGTCACCGTCTTCCGCTCGATGGCGAGCAGCCTGCCGGTCTTGCGGTCTATGGCCCGCACCTCGACCCGCGCCTTGCACGATACAAGCCCCTCAATGCGCGTGCCGAACTCGCTGAGCGCCTCGGCCACGATCAGCACGTCGGCTTTCGTCCGTGCGCTCGGCACCGGCGTGTCCGAGTTCTCGAAGTAGCCCTTGACCCAATCGCTGAGCAGCTCGGGGTCGTCCTCGAGAACATCGAAGCCCGTCTTCAGGAGAATGTACTTCAGCTCCGTGGACGCCGCAGGATCAACTACAGCCTGCCCCACATGTCGTTCCACGGCGGTCACCACGGCGCTGGGACGCTTGGCATCGCCGAGCGCCTTCTTCACTAGCGCAATCGTGTCAACCGGTTCCTCGAGGACGGCGATGAGCAGCGCGCCGTTTTGCACGACCGACTTGTGGACCTTCTGGGCAAGCCCAGCGACACCCGGGGCCAGTTTCGCTGTGCTCTCGAGACTTACGACTTCCCCGTAGACCCGGCCTGTCTCGACGCCGATCACCTTCGCCGCCAGGAAGATCTCTTCATCGACAGAGAAGACGCGGCCCGTGACTAAGACGTTCGCGCCGAGAAGATGCCCAACCTTCGCAGCCGAGTTCTTTTCCAGCAGGCCCGAGAGCCCCAGACCCAGTTCCTCGAGGATTTTCTTCATTTCGCCACGCTCAACCAGCCGATAGTCATTGTGCGTGGAAAGGTGCGCCTCGAGCAGTGTGGCGACCTTGGCGCCCAGCGTCACCCCGCTCCGCTCCTCCGAATCGAAGTCGAGAACGGCGATGGTGAGCTTGGGTCTCTGAGCTGCTACGGCTCCGCCGAACGCGCTCGTGCCAACAAGCAGCAACGCGCAGAGCACTGTCATCGCAGTTCGCATTATGCCGCTCCTTTCTATGTCCTCTTCAAATGGTCTGCTAATCTTTCGCCGAGCTGGACAGTCGAATACCGATGTTCGTCAAGAACTGCACGTAGAACCGGCGTTGCGCCTTGTTTTCCTCGTCCAGAGGCACCTGGCATACGATGACGCGCCCGTGCCCGAGCTCGCATTTCAGGACCCATCCCGGCCCCAGCAACTCGGCAATTCTGTCCTCATCCTGTGTGACAACAGCTCTGGCGACAAGTTCCGTGCCGACGGCCGACGCAACAAAGCCCGGTGTTAGGCCCCGAATGAGCCCCCCTCCGCTCGCCCTGTTTATCAGGATCGGTTGGCGGTCGACGCTTTTGCTGGGGACTATGGAGACGCTGATCATTTCTTCGATCAGCGTCGAATCTCCCACTGTGGCGTTGCAGATCAGCAGCGTTCCGCCGGCATCGAAAAAACGTTCTCTGATCTCCTCGCGCGACAGGTGCTGCTTCAGCCAGTCCCTGATCGTGGCGGACTCAATTCCAGCAAGAAAGAGAGCCGCCGACCCGTTCAGCACATCAGGATCGAACAGAGCAGCCGCCTCGATGAGCTCCGGACAGAGGCCAACGGTCTTCCACTTGGCGGTGTCGTCTCCTGCCTGCCGGATCAATTGGATGGCTGCCTTGAGCCGCGTGACCTCGGAATCGCCGGCATAACGCAGAAGATCCTTGAAGAGCAGTTGCGCGGCGGGCTCGGCATCGAATTGCTCGATGACGGGGCACTGGCACAGGATGACGCGGCCGTCGCCAGGCCGGAGCTCCATGATGAGTGGGAGACCGCCCTCTGGGTCCATCAGCCATGTGATCGCGTTGCCCGCTGGCGGCCTATTGAAGATAGCCGCGCCAACACATCCCCCCGTCCAGCGATCAAGGGTGCTGTCGTCAACGTCTGATGACCAAAGCGGCGGCCGTGTACCCCACGTCGCTGCGGGCACGAGTACGGGTTCCGCGAGCAGTTCAACTCCCACGTTCTGCCACTCGCGCTCTCTGCCAAGCGACTCCTGACGCAGGATGAGGAACGTTCTCCCTTCCCGTGCGAGCTTCAGCATCTCGCTGGGCGACGGACCACCTCTCCGGATCGCATCGGGCCCGAGGAGAACGACGGCCTCGTTCGGGATGTCGCCAAGCTCGGACGTTCGCTTTCGTCTGAAGGGAATTCCGAGCTTCTCAAGCCGCGCGACGAGCTCCCCGCCTGGATCGTAGACCTGCATGTCGAGACCGACGAGCCCAGCCCGGAACTCGCCCTTGCTCATCGGCGGGAACACCGTGATCGGAGCGGCGCTCCGCCCGAGAACGTCTTCGCCACGTGAGGCTGTCACGACCAAAGACGTTGAGACACGCCGCTTCACCTCAGGGACGTTGATGACGAGCCGTCCCTCGCCATGTCCACGGCGAAGTCGTATTCCTGTGTTGCCTGTGGTTATCGCCGTGCCGTTGGTTACAAGGTGCCATAGGATCCGCAGCCTTCTTTCCTTGAAGCCATCGAGTATGACCCGGACGCTGGCCTTCGATCCCGACCACACGTTGCCTTGATCTGGTTCAACCGAGACCGAAGGCTCCGCCAGGACGCACGGGACCCGCGCCGAGAGCAGGGCCATGAGCAGCACTGACAGCCGCATCAGGTCATCTCCGTTCCAGTACACTTGATCGCAAAAGCAGGGCATATTCCGCCCCGCCCAGGCTGAGCGACAAAACGCGCGCCGCCTCTCCAAGAGCAAGCGACACGGCCCCAGTCGAGGCCAGGGCGGACCCGCTCGGCTCCGCGGCACAAGCGAACTCCACCGAACCGCCGACACGACCGTCCCGTACGTTGAGAACGGTGCGGATAACTGCCTCGGGGCTTCCGGTCGTGGCCGGGAGTTCGATGGCTGTCTCCGCGCCATCCAGGGCGACAACTCTGGGGCGGAGTAGTACCTCGCACTTCCCTCCGGGAGCGGTCCGCAAAACGACAGACTCGATCACCAGGAGCTTCCGTTCGGTTCGGGCCACCGGAACCGGTGTGCTGCTGAGTCCGACGAATGCGTACCCGTTGCTGCGGCCGACCCATTGCACTCGCTGAGGGTACGTGGCCTCCAGCAAGTCAAAAACGGCCTCATCGCTTCTGGTCCTCTCGCTGGACTCGAAGTACTTGGTGAGACTGGCCGCCGTCGCATCGTCGGCAGCAAGAGCAGAGGCTTTCCTCAGCCGTTGCAGTTGGGTTCTGTAGGAGAGAGAAACAACGACGAGTAAGGCAATGCATGCGATAGCGCCGCCGAATGCCAATCGGGTCTTCCACCTGACTGATGGGCGGCGCTCCCGCAGTACGAGCTTCTCGGCGAGACGCCGCCAGTACGACCGCCAGTACCCCTCGCCCGGGGACTCCTCGCGCAGCTTCGGAAGCTCGGACCGAATGAGCTTTGCGTCCTCGACCGCCTCGCGCAGGGACCGGTCCTCGGCCATGCAGCGTTCGAACTCCCTGGCCGGCGCAGAGGGAAGGCTTCCGTCTACGTATTGCTCAATAAGCTCTTCTGCTTTGTCCCTGTCCATGAACTGCCTCTCTAGTGTCCGTCACGCCACGCTTTCAGTCGTTGACGGAGTTGCTTTCTCGCTTCATGCACGCGCCAGGAGACCGTGCTCTCCGCGCACCCAAGCACCGTCGCTGCCTCCTTGTGGCTCATCCCCTCGATGGCCGTGAGCGCAACTGAGGCCCGAAGCTGGGGCGAGAGGGCATCGAGTTCCTTCTCGAGAGCTGCTCTGAACTCAAACTCTTGGGCACGCGTCCTCGGTGATTCCCGGCCTGCCGGAGGGCGAGCTATCGTTGTATCGATCGATGCCTCGGGCCGTCGCTGTCTTCGCCGCAGGTGGTTCAGGCTCAGGTTCACGACGATCGAGCAGAGATACGTCGAGAACTTCGAGCGGCCCCGAAACCGCTTCAGCGACCGGAAGGCTCGGATGAACGCCTCTTGGGAAAGATCCTCGGCGTCTTCGCGCGAACCAGTAATCCGGTGCGCAATCCGCCAGAGCATCGACCCATGACGTGCCACGAGACCGCGATACCCAGCCTCGTCGCCGCGCCTGCACTGCGCAAGGAACTCCCCGTCACTGCCAGCTCCGGACTCGATTGTCTCTGCCACTGGCTCCTCGTCGCCTTTCATCTCATATGACACCGCTGTGGGGAAGTCCTTGGGGGTTTTCCATGTTGCTGACCGGATGTCGCTGCCGAACGATGCCTGCCCTGCACGTGTTTGACGGTGCTCGCCACAGATGCTTGCAGGGAGAGGCACAGCGGTCAAGGCTATTCTAGAAAGGACGTCGAGAGAAGCACGCACAGGAAAAGCCGGGTAGAGCCTGCCCGGTGAGATGCGACGTATTCCGAAGATCGGAGTGAGTGGACTGCAACCTCTGGCGCGCTGCCAGAAAAGCGGGCATGACACCGTGTTGGCCCATCGAAGGACGCCCCGGGATGCGGAATGCACCTAGGGTGGTCAAATCGCCAGAAATGATAGATCGTCGCAAACCGCGCACTGGGGACTGCTTAAGCGGGAGGCACTTCTCTTGAAAATGGCAGCGACGAGGCCCTATGGGACAGGAGTATCGTAGCTTAGTGTTCGCGTCTCCAACTTGCTGAAGGGGGCCGGAGCGACATCACTGACAATTCGACCTCCCCGACGGCACGCGGCATGGAACCACGTCTCCCGTGGCCGCGCAGGTCTGTTGCCGGCTGCTGTCACTTGCGGAGTGAACTCGGTGAGATCAGAGACAGGTTCCAGTTATTCCTCATCTGGATTCTTCTGCACGTGATCTGCCCCCAGGATACGGGACTTGATAAACATGTATAGCTGGCCAGAGCAGTGCGTGACATAGACGAAACCCCCGCAGATGACCGGCCGTCTAAATGTCGAGGATGACTCGTGTGAAAGCCCGCCGGGCCAAAATCGCCAGACTGGCTTTTCCTTGTGTGGGTCCACATAGAGGATTTCTCTGCCCACGAACAAGAATCCGTTCTCAAAAGGCACAAGAATGGGCGCAGAGCGCGGGTGCGAGTTGTAGCGAGAAGTAGTGTAATTGAGCGCCAGTTGCTCGCCCGATTCCTTCCACGCTTGCAGGACATCGGGAGCTCCCTTCTCCACCTTCGATACCAAGGCAGCGATGATTTCCTTGTTGACCGCGGCGGCAAGCGCAAGCTTCCGCGGGACAAGACACCTTACCGGCCGCATCTGCTCGTTTACTTCGTAAACACCGCCCGTGCCATACGCCACCGGATAGTCGCTAGACTGGTTAATTCGATACTCTCTAATGCCCAGTTTTCCGGAATGTTCCTCGACGGAGAATCCGTCGTAACTTACGCTTCCGCCCCCGTTTGGATAGTACAGGCGACCGTTATGGACCACGGGGGTGTTAAATGTGCAACTCACCTTCTTCTCCGGGCCGAATCCCTGCTCCTCAAGATCCAACACGGCCACCTTGACAAAACCTACAAACGGCGATGAGCGAATAAGTTTCCCGTTCACGGCAAGGTACTTGGAGCGAGGATTGGGCGCGGCCCAGTCAAAGAGCAGTTTCAGATTCCGCGATACGCCGAACACATGTCGGTTCTCACCTGGGAACACAAGAGCGCCCCCGTAAAGTATGAGGTGACCCAGGATACGCACCTTGACGTCGAGTTCGCCCGCGAGTGAGAGGTCACGGCTGGAGAAGGCACGCACGTGGCCGTCCGTTGCGCCGACATAGATGTATTCACCCACAAGAAGCGGCGGCGTGGGCCTAGTGTCGCGTCACTGTAATAGTATTGGGTATAGTCGTTTCAGCTTGATGCGGGCGTCGGCCGTGGTGAAGCGCCAGTCTACCGTGGCCCGGGCGGTGTTGCGCTCGTGTTGCCAGGCGGCGACTTCGCGCTCGAGCGTTGCCTTGTCGGCCAGGCGCCGGT
>CBDUSE010000010.1:0-31953 GCA_965369835.1 uncultured bacterium | reverse complement strand
AGCCGAGGAAGAGTGAGCCGGCGTCACCCATGAAGATCGAGGCCGGGTGCAGGTTGAAAAAGAGGAAGCCGACCACGGCGCCGGTGAACGCCGCAAGCATCGCGCTCACAAAGAACTGCTCGTACTGCACGGCCGTGAGTAGGAAGAAGAATGCCGCGATTGCTGCGACGCCCCCGGCAAGCCCGTCCATATTGTCGAGGAAGTTCAGCGCGTTGATCACGGTCAGAATCCACAATACCGTGATGATGGCCGTGAGCACGTCGTTGTGAACGAACAGCGATAGCCGCACGCCAAACAGCACGAGCGCGACTGCGACCGCTGCCTCGACGGCGAGCTTCGTGACCGGCCCGAGGCCCCACTTGTCGTCGAGCAGGCCGAGCACCAGCATGCAGAGCGCGCCACCGAGGATCACGGCCAGCCGAGGGGCCTGCCGCAGCATGCCGGGCGCATAGTGCCGGACCTGCTCGGGGATGAGGACCCCGAGCGCGCCATCTTGACGTGCGAGAAGCACGACGACATACGCGCCAAGGACGGTGATCACAAATGAAGCGAAGATCGCGACGCCGCCCATCAGCGGCGTCGGCCGGACCTCAGCCTTATCGGGGTGTGCCGTGGCAATCAAGCCCCAGCCGCGCGCGAGCCGACGAGACAGCGGGACAAGCGCGGCCGAGATCGCCGTCGCGATTATAAGTATCATCAGGTATGCGCCAAGCCACATCGCCCTATCCTCGCCGGACGCCCCTTGCTTCGAGCAACTCGTTGTAAAGCGCCACGATCTGCTCGACCATTTGCTCCTTGCGGAACTTCGGATCAACGAGCCGGCGCCCCTCGGCGCCGAGGCGCTGCCGAAGCGCCCCGTCGGCAAGGAGCTTCTCGAGTGCGGCGGTCAAAGCGTCCACGTCCTTCGGCGGAACAAGGTAGCCGGTTTCGTCGTCAAAGACAACCTCGCGCGCGCCGTCCACGTCGAACGAGACGACCGGACGGCCCACCGCGAGCGCCTGCGGCAGCGTGCGCGCCAGCCCCTCGCGCAGCGACGCGTGCACCAGCACGTCCATCGCGGCGATCAGCCCAGGGATCTCGTCGGGCGGCACGATGCCCGTGAAGACCGTGCGGTCGAGCAAGCCGCTGCGCCGAAGCTCCCGCTCGAACTTGCCGCGCAGGATGCCGTCGTGCACAAGCATCAGCTTCAGCGTCGGGAAACGCTGTGCGAGCCGTCGAAACGACTCGAAAACGTACTCATGCCCCTTGAGCTCGAAGAGCCGCGCGATCTTGCCCACGACGAGATCGTCCGGACCGAACCCGAGCTTGCGACGCACCTCACCGCGCACGGAATCGGCGGCGAGAAACAGATCGAGGTCCATGCCGGAGTAGATCGTGATGAACTTGTCGGCAGGCGCGACACCCGCTGCGACCGCCTGTTCGGTCATCGCGTCGGCGACGCTGATGATCCTGTCGCATCGGCGCGCCGCCATCCGCTCGAGCCCGGCATAGAGCCGGTACGTGAGCCTCGGCTGGTACGGGTGGAACGGCAGGCCGTGGATCGTGTGGAGCACGACGGGCACCCCCGCCCTTCGCGCGGCCAGGCGGCCGAGGATGCCGGCCTTCGAGCTGTGGGTATGCACGATGTCGTAACGCTCGCGCCGAAACTCTTCTCGAAGTCGGCGGTACGTTGTGAAATCCCGAACCGGATGGATCGCACGCCGCATCCGGGGGAGTACGATCGTGCGAAAACTCCCCCGCTTGGCCCGCTCCAAGAGGCTTCCTTCGGGCCCAAGCGCCGGGCCGGTCACGAGCGTCACATCGAACCGCCCGCTCGCCTGGAGCAGCTCCACGGTATGGAGCGTGTTCTCCTGCGCCCCGCCCAGGATCAGGCGGGTAATCACGTGGCAGACCTTTGGCCGCTTCGTCTCCATAGGCGCCGCGATTATAGGGCCTTGGGCAGGGTGTGACAATCCTCACCATCAGGTGAGATAGTGAGACAAAATGACCCGCCTCCGCGCCAGCTTGGGCTGATTTCCGCGACTTCTCTCCGAACAGAATCATTGGCAGCCAGGCATGAGGATTGCTAATCTATATGGGAGAAATAGATGAACTTCGTACCGTTTTCGCTTGATTCCGGGCCGGTTTGCGCTAGGGTATCTGGCACTCGAAGCACGTGGCTGCTAAGGACTGAGAACGGATGGTACTGAGCAAGCGGCAGGCAGAAAGAAGGCAGCACGAGGTGCTGATGGCGCTCGTGCGCGCCCATATCGGCACGGGGGAGCCGGTCTCGTCGCGCGCGATCGTCGAGGAGATGGCGACCGATCTCTCCTCGGCCACGGTCCGCAACGTGCTGCTCGATCTCGACCGTGTCGGCCTGACCGCGCAGCCGCACTCGTCAGCGGGGCGCATCCCGACGACGCAAGCGTACCGGCTCTACGCACAGGAAGTACTCGGGCGGAAGCTGCCGATGCGCCGGATCGCCAAGCGGCTCGCACGCGAGTTCAGCGACCTGGCGCCGGTGCCCAGCGACGTCGGCACGCTACTTCAGCGCGCCGCCGGGGTGCTCGCCCGCGAGAGCGGGTGCGCGGCGATGGTGCTGTCGCCGAGGTTCGAGAACGACTTCATCCGTGAGATCAAACTGGTCGGCATTGACCCGACGCGGATGCTCGTCGTGCTCGTAAGCGACTACGGGCTGATCCGCTCCGAGACCGTGCGCACCGAGAGCGGGCCGAGCTACTTCGCGCTCCGGCGGCTCGAGGAGTACCTCAACGCGAAGCTCAGGGGCCAGGATGAGCTCACGGCCACCTACGAGAACGGCTTTGCGAGCGAGGAGCGCCGGCTCGGCAACGAGCTCTACCGGGACATCGTGCTCCGGTACTTCATCAACTTCGTGCCGAGAAGCGCGACGGAACTCTTCCTCGAAGGGTTCGCCAACCTCTTCGAGCACGCCGAGCTGCAGAGCCCGCGCTCGGTGTCCGAGGCGATCCGGCTGTTCGAGGACCGCGACCGGTTCAAGAAACTGCTGCGCGAGGCCCAGGGCCGCGAGGACGCGTTCGTGCTGTTCGATCGCGAGATCGGCGGCACGCTCGATCCGGACCTACCGCTGGCCATGGTGGCTGCGCCGTACCGGGTGAACTCGCTGAGCCTCGGCGCCATCGCCATCGTCGGCCCGACGCGCATGCCGTACGGGCGCGGCGTACAGCTCGTGCGGGCTATGGGCGAACTGCTCGAGGTGTGGCTCTCAGAAACGTGGAGCCGGCGGCGGCTCGGGTTCGACCGCGACGTGCCGTTCAAGGTGACGCTTGGCGGCGCCGCAGAGCCGGCCAAGCAGGCGTGATCAACGAGGAGATAGAAGCAACATACAGCGGAGTAGTACCGATGATGAGCAATTCCGATCCGGCCAAGACGCCGGCGGATACCGAGAAAGACGAGAAGATTGAAACCGCAGATGGCGCGGAGGGCGCCGAGGCGGAAAATGGAGAACCCCGCGTCGAAAAGGGGCGCAAGCGCGAGAAAAAGAAGAAGCGCCCGCGCCAGGTGCTCATCGGTGAGGACCGGCTGCATGAGCTCGAGGAGAAGTCGAAGAAGGCGGACGAGTACTATGCGCACTACGTGCAGGCGCGAGCGGACCTCGACAATTTCCGCAAGCGCGCCCTGCGCGAGCGGGAGGAGTTCGTCAAGTTCGCCAACGAGCGGCTGCTGAGCGAGGTCATCCCGGTGCTCGAGAACTTCGAGCGCGCCTTTACCGCGGCAGAAAAGGTGCCGGCAACACACAACTTCGCCGTCGGCGTCGAGATGATCCTAAAGCAACTGCGTGAGGTCCTCGGCCGCTACGGCGTCGAGGAGATTGATCCGGCCGGCGAGCCGTTCGACCCGGCGAAGCACGAGGCGGCCGAGCCGGTCGAGACGAGCGAGCACGCGGACAACACCGTGCTCGAGGTGCTGCAACGCGGCTACATGCTCAACGGCCGCGTCGTGCAACCGGCGGTCGTCCGCGTCGCCGTGAATCCCGAGGCCGCTCCCCAAGAGACGTCCGAAGGCGAGGGGGCAGAGACCGTCGAGGAGGCGGCCAAGGCCGAGGAAACGCCTGGCGAGGACGACGAGGAGTCGTAATCAGAGAAGAAATCACATGATCACATACGGATACCAAGGAGGTTGAAGATGGGAAAGATCATCGGCATTGACCTCGGCACGACCAACTCGTGTGTCGCGGTCATGGAAGGCGGCGAGCCGACCGTCATCGCCAACGCCGAAGGCACCCGTACCACACCATCCGTCGTCGCGTTTGGCAAGGACGGCGAGCGGCTCACCGGCATCGTGGCCAAGAACCAGGCCGTCATCAATCCGGAACGGACCGTCTCCTCGATCAAGCGGTTTATGGGCCGGCGTTACGACGAGGTGCCCGAGGAGACCAAGCTCGTGCCCTTCCAGGTCGCCGGCGGCGGCAATGGCGAGGTGGTGGTGAAAGTGGGCGACAAGACCTACACGCCGCCGGAAATCTCGGCGATGGTCCTGCAGAAGATGAAGCAGACGGCCGAGGACTACCTGGGCGAGAAGGTCACGCAGGCGGTCATCACCGTGCCGGCGTATTTCAACGACAGCCAACGCCAGGCCACCAAGGACGCCGGCAAGATCGCCGGCCTCGAGGTGCTGCGCATCATCAACGAGCCGACGGCGGCCTCGCTCGCCTACGGGCTCGACAAGAAGAAAGAGGAAAAGATCGCCGTCTATGACCTCGGCGGCGGCACATTCGACATCTCGATCCTCGAGATCGGCGAGGGCGTCTTCGAGGTGCGCTCGACCAACGGCGACACGCACCTTGGCGGCGACGACTTCGACCAGCGGATCATCAACTGGATCGTGGCCGAGTTCAAGAAGGAGCACGGCATTGACCTCTCGAAGGACCGGCGCACACTTCAGCGGCTGCGCGAGGCCGCCGAGAAGGCGAAGAAGGAACTCTCCTCGACGACGCAAGCGGAGATCAACTTGCCGTTCGTGAGCATGACGGCGGACAAGGAACCGCTGCACTTTGTCAAAACGATCACGCGCGCGACGTTTGAGAAGCTCGTGGATGACCTGGTCGAGCGCACGAAAGGCCCGTGCCTGCAGGCGCTCCAGGACGCCGGCATCTCGGCGTCGGACGTTGACGAGGTCATCCTCGTCGGCGGCCAGACGCGCACGCCGGCCGTGCAGAAAATGGTCAAGAAGATCTTCGGCAAGGAGCCGCATAGGGGCGTCAATCCCGACGAGGTCGTGGCCGTCGGCGCCGCGATCCAGGCCGGCGTGCTCGGCGGCGACGTCAAGGACGTGCTGCTGCTCGACGTGACCCCGCTGAGCCTCGGGATTGAGACGCTCGGCGGCGTCTTCACCAAGCTGATCGAGCGCAACACGACGATCCCCACTCGGAAAAGCCAGATCTTCTCGACCGCGGCGGACAACCAGCCCGCCGTGAGCGTCCACGTGCTGCAGGGCGAGCGCGAGATGGCCGCCTACAACCGCACGCTGGGCCGGTTCGATCTCGTCGGCATTCCGGCGGCGCCGCGCGGCCTCCCGCAGATCGAGGTGACCTTCGACATTGACGCGAACGGCATCGTGCACGTCTCTGCCAAGGACCTCGGCACGGGCAAGGAGCAAAAGATCCGTATCGAGGCCTCGAGCGGCCTCTCCGAGGAGGAGATCGAGCGGATGGTCAAGGACGCGCAGGCGCATGAGAGCGAGGACAAGAAGCGGCGCGAGGAGGTCGAGACGAAGAACCAGGCCGACACGCTTGTCTATACCACTGAAAAAACGCTCAAGGAACACGGCGACAAGATTTCTGCCGACGAGCGCGGGAAGGTGGAGCAAGCAGTCGAGCAACTCAAGAAGGTGATGGAGAGCGGCTCGATCGAGGAGATCAAGAAGGCGATGGAAGACGTAACGACCGCCTCGCACAAGATCGCCGAGGAGATCTACAAGCAGGCGACCGCGGAGCACGCAGCCCAGGCCGAGGCGGGCACCGAGTCAGGCGCCTCGGCCAAAGGTGCGCCGGAAGGCGACAGGGCTGAGGCGAAGAGCGAGAACGTGGTTGACGCCGATTACGAGGTGGTTGACGACGACGACAAGAAGTAGGGCCGGAAGCGGCCCACCCGAAGTTTGCTGGCGCGTGGGCCGGGCGCGTCAGCGGACTTCGACTGGGGCGGTTCCGCCCCTCGCGTCAGCGAACTTTGGCCGGGGCCCTTCGGCCCCCCGCAAGGAGCACGGATGGCAGACAAGCGCGACTACTACGAGGTGTTGGGCGTCGGCCGCAACGCGAGCGGCGACGAGCTCAAGAAGGCGTACCGTAAGCTCGCGATGAAGTATCACCCGGACAAGAACCCGGGCGATCAGGCGGCCGAGGAGTCTTTTAAGGAGGTCTCCGAGGCCTACGAGGTACTCACCGACCCGAACAAGCGCCGGATCTACGACCAGTTCGGGCACGCGGGCGTGGGCGCTGGTGTCGGCGCCGGGGCCGCACAAGGCTTCAGCGGCTTTGGCGGCATTGACCCGTTTGAGATCTTCGAGCGCGCCTTCGGCGGCGAGAGCATTTTCGACTCGATCCTCGGCGGCGGCTTCGGCACGCGCACGCGTCGCCGCGCCGCCAGCGGCACGCGCGGCTCCGACCTACGCTACGACCTGACGATCACGTTCGAGGAAGCGGCGTTCGGCACAAAGAAGCAGATCGCCGTGCCGCGGCTCGACGAGTGCAGCAAGTGCAAAGGCTCGGGCCTCGCCTCCGGCGCAACGCGCAGCGCCTGCCCCCAGTGCCGCGGGACAGGCCAGGTCCGCATGTCGCAGGGCTTCTTCACGATCAGCCGCACCTGCACGCGCTGCGGCGGCACCGGCTCGATCGTCACCAATCCCTGCAAAAAATGCAACGGCGAGGGCCGGATTCAGAGCCGCAAGACGCTCAACGTGACCATCCCGCCCGGCGTCGAGATGGGCTCGCAGCTCAAGATCGCGGGCGAGGGCGAGGCGGGCAGTCGCGGCGCCCCCCACGGCAATCTCTACATCTTCATCCACGTCGAGCCCCATCCGATCTTCGACCGTCATGGCGACGACCTGCTGTGCGAGGTGCCGATCGGCTTTTCGCTCGCGGCGCTCGGCGGCACGATCGAGGTGCCGACGCTCAACGGCAAGGCGCGCCTCAAGATCCCAGCCGGCACGCAGAGCGGCAACATCTTCCGCCTCCGTGGCAAGGGCGTGCAGAACCTCCACGGCTACGGCCGGGGCGACCAGCACGTGCGCGTGATCGTCGAGACACCGCAGAAGCTCACGCGCCAGCAATCGGAGCTGCTCGAGAAGTTCGCCTCGATCACCGGCGGGCGCGAGCACCCGATAGGCGAGGAGTTCAACCGCACGGTCAGGCGCTTGGGCCGCCGCAAGTAATGTAGGCCGATGCACCGCTACCGCCTCTACGTCCCGCCCGAGAAGATCACGGGCCGGGTTGCGCGGCTCGACGGCGACGAGTTCCGTCACTGCACGAACGTCCTACGCCGAACCGAGGGGGCGATCACGGTCTTCGACGGCGTCTCGCGCGAGTGGGAGGCCACGATCACCGGCGTCGAGAGGCATCACGCCACGCTCCGCCTCGACACGCTCGTACGCGAGGCGGCCGCACTAACCGTGCAGATCATCGCATGCCCTGCTCTGCTCAAGGGGAAAGGCCTTGACGACGTCGTCGAGGCGGTGACGGAGCTCGGGGCACACGTGATCGCCCCGGTGATCGCAAGCCGCTGCGCCGCCCGCGTCCGCAAAGGCGAGGCCGAAACCCGCCTGGCGAGGTGGCGCCGGATCTCGATCGTCGCAGCAAAGCAGTCCGGGCGGATCGCGCTGCCGGAGGTCAGACCGCCCGCCTCGCTCGACGAGCTGCTGCCGTCGCTCGCTTCGAGCGTGACGGTGATATGCGCCGCTGATAAAGACGCAGCGCCGCTCCTGCGCGTGCTCGAGCGGGCGGCCCCCAGCGCGTCGGCGATCGCTTTGCTCGTCGGACCGGAGGCCGATTTCACGCCGGAGGAGATTGCCGCAGCGGTCGAAACGGGCGCGCACGTCGCGCGGCTCGGGCCGACGACACTCCGCGCCGGCACGGCGACCGCCTACGCGCTCTCGGTCGTCTCGGCGTTCCTTGCCTCGCATTGACGCACGTTCACTTGACGCCCTGGTTTGACGCGGGGATGATCGTCTGGTAGCGTTCGGCGAACTGATCGAGGAGACGCCGCTTGAGGCCGCCATCTCGGATCGCGCAAAGACCCCAGCACACCGGCCCGATACGTGTGCACGAGCGGATTCTCTACGCGCTGCTCTTTGCGCTCGCTTTCCTCATGCCGTTCAAGTTCGGGTTGATCAACCTCGACGTGCTGCCCAACCCGAGCTTCGGCGGGCCCTCGGTCGCCTCCCTGCTCGAGCCGCTCCAGCCGTGGGCTACTGAGATCGCGGAACTCCTCATCGTGCTCGCGGCGTTCTTCTGGCTGCTCAGCATGATCGTGACGCGACGCCTCGTCTTCCGATACACCACGGCGGACTTCTTCCTCTGGGCATTCCTCGGCGTCGGGCTCGTGAGCTCGTTCTTCTCGATCCTGCCGCACTCGGCAATCGCCTCGATGAAGGAGTTCGCCTGCTGGGCGCTTCTCTACCACCTCGTCGTGAACCTGCCCGGCGGCGAGCGGCGCGAGCGAGCACTCGTGGCCGCGCTCATGGCCGGCGTGGTGTGCGTCTCGCTGATCGGCCTCCACCAGTGGCTCCTCGGGTATGAGCAATTGATTCAACAGGTCTATCGCTTCGTCCCGGCCGACGAGCAGGGGGCCGCACTCGCGCTGCTCGAGCGCGCCCGGGTCATGGCCACGTTTGCCTCGCCTAACTCGCTCGGCGGACTCTACGCGCTGCTCCTGCCGACGGCGTGCCTCTTCGCGCTCGTCGTGCGGCAGTGGACACAACGACACGGCGTGGCGCCGACAATCGTGTACGCCCTTTTCGGGCCATTGCTCGCTTTCGTCGTGCTCATCCTGACTGAATCGAAGGGCGCGTTCCTCAGCGTCGGGATCGTTGCCGTTGTTGCGGCGATCCTGATGCACGGCCGGCTTCGGATCCGCGCGTGGAAGCTCCTCGTGGTGCTCGCCTTCGCTATTGGGGCCGCGGCAGCGATCTCGAGTACCTCGCCGGGCCGGAAGCTGATCGAACGCGGCGCGCACACATTCGAGGAGCGCGTCGGGTACTGGCGCGGGGCGGCGCGAATGGCGGCCGACCGTTCGTTGGGGCGCAACGTCATCGGCAGCGGTTTCAATGCCTTTGGGGCGCTCTTCCCGAAGTACAAGGACCCGGAGCAAGAGGTCGGCATGGCGCGCAATGCCCACAACAACTACGTGCAGCTTTTCATCGAGCTGGGCGTGCTCGGCCTTGCGGCATTCGTCGCGTTCTGGATCGCCCACCTCGTGCGGGCCGGGCCGATCGTGAGCGCGTTTGCGCGCGGCGACGAGCGGCCGACGTTCGCCACGCTCGTCGTGCTTGCGGCGTTCTTCGGGCTGCTGGCGTTCCTGCTCCACAGCGTTGTGGATTTCGACCTCTACGTGCCGAGCATCGCTATGACGGCGATGCTGCTCGTCGGCCTGATGACACGGCACACCGGCGGGCTGCGGGAAAGGGTCCTCGTGCTTCGCAAGGAAATCCACGCCATCGGCGCGTTGGCCGTCCTTATGCTCATCACGGCGCCGCTTGTGTTCTTCGTGCCGATGCCGCTGACCGCCGAGGTCCATTACTTCAACGCGCACGTCATCCTCGCGGGCGAAGCGATCGAGCGGCCCACCGATCCGCCGGCGGCGGCGATCGCCGAGATGCGACGGGCGCTCGACTGGGACCCGCTCAACCACAGCTTCAAGGGCTACCTCGCGGCGATCTACGCGCAAAGGGGCATCCACGAAAGAAATCTCAAAGATCTCGAAGAGGCGGACGTGTGGTACACGCGCGCGCTGAAGCTCCATCCGAACAGCTCCGTCTTCATGTACCGGCGCGCCGTCGTGCGGCTCGAACGGATGCGGCTTGAGGGCACGGTCGAGTGGGGGCCGATCCTCGACGAGATCGAACGAGCGGTCGCCCACTACCCCACCGACTCCTTCATGCGCCTACGCTACGCGTACCACCTCGACCAGGCCGGCCGGAACGACGAGGCGAAGGCGCAGTTCGCCATGGCGCGGCGCTATGACGACGAGGCGTTCTCGAGCGCTTTACAGACCGCGTCGCTTAGGTATAATATTGAATCGGATTTCGAGGCGTTCAAGGCCGACCTCGAGCGTCTGCGCACGAAGTACGGAACGCTGGAATCGCCGACGGACGGCGGCGCGACGGAAGTGCCCGGCGAGACAGAGTCGAGCGAAGAACGCTTTGGGGAGTAGCCCGATGCAGATTCTCGTTATTCACGGCCCGAACCTGAACATGCTCGGCGAGCGCGAGACCGAGACCTACGGGACGACGGACCTCGCGACGATCAATGCCATGCTCAAGGCGATGGCCGAGAAAGAGGGCGCCGTGATCGAGTGCGTTCAGTCCAACAATGAGGGCGAGATCGTCGAGCACATCCAGAAGGCGAAGGGAGCGTTCGACGCCATTATCATCAACCCCGCGGCGTTTACGCACACGAGCGTGGCGATTCGCGACGCGATCGCAGCCGTCGGCGTGCCGACCATCGAAGTCCATCTCTCAAACATCTACGCGCGCGAGGCGTTCCGCCACCATTCTCACGTCGCGCCCGTCGCCGTCGGCCAGATCACCGGGTTCGGCGAGAAGAGCTACACGCTCGCCCTGCGCGCAGCGCTCGATCTTGTAGGGAAGTGAGTGCCAAACGGACCGCGAGCAAAGACCGTGCTCAATATCGCACACCACCTCGGGACACAGGGGTAGCCCGTGAAACACCGTATCCGCAAGCTCCGCCGGAAGCTGGCCGGGCACAAGATTGACGCGCTGCTCGTCACCAACCCGACCAACATCCGCTACCTGACCGGCTTCGTCTCGTCCAACGCCTACCTCGTCATCACCGCGTCGGGCCACAGCCTTTACCTGACCGACGCGCGCTACATCGAGGCGGCACGGAAGAAGGTGGAGGCCGACGCGGTCGAGCTGCTCAAGGGCGACGTCTTCAAGGCCGTTCGTGACGGGCTCAAGGGACACGGCGTGCGCCGGCTCGGGTTCGAGGCCGACCACCTTTCGCACGCACAGGCGCTCAAGCTGATCGAGACACTCGGCGCACGGAAGTGCAAGCCGGTGAGCGGCGTGGTCGAGTCGGTGCGCGCTGTCAAGGAAGCGGACGAGATCGCCGCCATCCGCAAGGCGGTGCGCCTGGGCGAGCGCGGCTTCCGCCACATCCTGCCGCTGCTCAGGCCGGGCGTGCGTGAGCGCGAGATCGCCATCGAGCTCGAGTTCTTCTTCATGGCCAACGGCGGCGAGAAGCTCGCGTTCGACCCGATCGTGGCGTTCGGCCCCGGCGCCGCGGTGCCGCACCACGCCACGGGCCGGCGGAAGCTGCGCGGGACCGACGTGGTGCTCATTGACTGGGGCGTCACGGTCGCGGGCTACAGTTCTGACTTGACACGTACTCTACTGCCCCCTAGGATGCCGCGCCGGATACGAGAGGTTTACCAGGTCGTGCTCGAGGCGCAGCGTGCGGCGATCGAGCGGATTCGGCCCAGGGCGAAGCTCGCTGCGCCGGACAAGGCGGCACGCGGCGTCATCGAAGCGGCCGGCTACGGTGAGCGTTTCACCCACTCGCTCGGCCACGGGATCGGCCTCGACGTGCACGAGCAGCCGGGGCTCTCGAGTCGCAGCGAGGGCACCCTGCGCGTGGGCATGGTCATGACCGTGGAACCCGGCATCTATATCCCCGGCCGCCTCGGGGTGCGGATCGAGGACGACGTGCTGGTGACCGCCGCGGGCCACGAGGTGCTCTCGCGGCTGCCGAAGCGCGCCCGGTCGTGGGGTTGAGCGACTGCAGATGGGAGGAGGCGGCATGGACCTCGAGGAGATCAAACAGATCCTCCAATTGATGGACGAGAACGGTCTGGCCGAATTCGAGCTGGAGCGCGACGGGCTGCGCATCGCGCTGCGCAAGGCCGGCGCCCCGGCGCCGACGATCGCGACCGTGGCCGTGCCCCAGGCGGCAGCGACCGCCGAGACCGCCGCGGCGGCAGTCGAGGCCGGCGAAGCGAAGGACGAGGAGAAGACCACCCATATCAAGTCGCCCATGGTCGGCACCTTCTACACGACGCCGTCGCCGGACTCGCCGGCGTTCGTGAACGTAGGCGACACGGTCGGCAAGGACACCGTCGTGTGCATCCTTGAGGCGATGAAGGTCATGAACGAGATCAAGGCGGAAGTCGAGTGCCGGATCGTGGAGGTGCTCGTCGAGAACGCCGAACCGGTCGAATACGGCGAGCCGCTCTTCCGCGTCGAACTCGTCTGAGTGCTCGTTTCCCGCGGCTCACCCATTCACCAGAGCGTGTATGTTCGAGAGAATCCTGATCGCCAACCGGGGCGAGATCGCCCTGCGCATCATTCGGGCCTGCAAGGAGCTCGGCATCCAGACGGTCGCCGTCTACTCGAGGGCCGACGAGCGGGCCATGCACGTGCAGCTTGCCGACGACGCGATCTGCATCGGCAACAGCACGAGCGCCGAGTCATACCTGCACGTGCCGAGCATCATCAAGGCGGCCGAGATCTTCGACGTCGAGGCGATCCACCCCGGCTACGGCTTCCTCGCCGAGGACGCCCACTTCGCCGAGATCTGCGAGAGCTGCCGCGTCAAGTTCATCGGGCCGCAGCCCGAGGTGATCCGCCGTATGGGCGACAAGGCCGAGGCGATCCGCACCGCCAAGAGCGCGGGCGTCCCGGTCATTCCCGGCAGCGAGGGGGTCGTCGCGGACAAAGCCGAGGCGCTCAAGGTCGTCGAGAAGATCAAGTACCCGGTGATAATTAAAGCAGTGGCCGGCGGCGGCGGACGCGGCATGCGCGTTGCGCACACGGACGTGGCGCTCACGAGCGCGCTCGCCACGGCGCAGGCCGAGGCCGAGGCCGCCTTCGGCAACCCGGACGTGTACATCGAGAAGTACCTGGAGAACCCGCGCCACGTCGAGGTGCAGATTCTCGCCGACGCGAAAGGCGCCATCGTGCACCTGGGCGAGCGCGACTGTTCGGTGCAGCGCCGCCACCAGAAGCTGATCGAGGAGGCCCCGTCGCCGGCGGTCACCTCCTCGATGCGGCGCGCCATAACGAAGACGGCGATCAAGCTCGCCCAGGAGGTCGGATACGTCAACGCGGGCACCATTGAGTTCCTGCTCGACCAGGACGGCAGCTTCTACTTCATCGAGATGAACACGCGCATCCAGGTCGAGCATACGGTCACCGAGATGGTCTACGGCGTGGACATGATCAAAGAGCAAATCCGCATTGCCGCCGGCGAGAAGCTCTCGCTCGACCAGCGCAGCCTTCAGCCGCGGGGCCACGCGATCGAGTGCCGGATCAATGCGGAAGACCCGGTTAACGGGTTTAAGCCCGTGCCGGGAACGATCGAGTTCTGCTCGCTGCCCGGCGGGCCGAACGTCCGGGTGGACGCGCATATCTACTCGGGCTACACCGTACCGCCGCACTACGACTCGCTGCTCGCGAAGGTGATTGCCTGGGGCGGCGACCGCGATGCCGCAATCCGAACAATGCGCCGTGCGCTCGACGAGTTCTACGTAACGGGCATCGCCACGACCGTGCCGTTCCACAAACACGTCATGCACCACCCGAAGTTCATCGGCGGGCAATTCGGTAATCACTTCGCCGACGAGGTCGTGCGCGACCAGGGCTGGAGCTAGCGCCGGGCGTCGAGCGCCGAGGGCGATAGAGGAGGTCGAACCGACAATGAGCGAAAACGAACGGAACCGATACTCGGGCGAGGAAATGGAGGAGGCCGGCCGCGAGGATATAGTGCGCGTGAGCGACGACGTGATCTCAACGATCGCCGGCATGGCGCTCGTCGAGATCAAGGGAGTCGCTACGTCCTCGACCAGCCTTGTCGGCGGGCTGCTCGGGCGCAAGGGCGCCGCCAAGGGAATCAAGATCGAGACGGACGGAAACTCCGTGACGCTCGACGTGACCATTACGGTCGAGTACGGCGCGCGCATCCCGGTGGTCGCAGCCGAGATCCAGACGAGGCTGCGCAGCGCGATCGAGGAGATGACCGGCAAGTTCGTGCGGGCGGTCAACGTGACCGTGCAGGGCATCCGCCCGCCGAGCGGCGCGCCAGGCAGCGAGATGATCGAAGAGGCCGGCGAGGAAGCGCCGGGCGAGGCGCCAGAGCAGGACGAGACACGTCAGGAGGGTTAGCCATGCAAGGGTACCGGCGAGCTCCAGCCATCATTGCGATCGTAATGAGTGTAATCATCACGACCTGTTTCATGCTCCTCGGGCTGTACGTGCTGCTGCACGACTTGCTTCCTTTTCTCCGGACCACAAGCCTTGACACGGCGATGAGCACACTGTGGGGGAAGGTCGCCGGCGGTGTGATGTTCGCGCTCGTCGTCGTCTTTGTCGTCGCTCTTGTGGCGCGCGTCCGGCGGCAGGACTGCATTTCGTTCGACAATCCTGACGGCGAGGTAATCATCGCGATCAGCGCGATCGAGGACTTCATCAAGCGGCTCGGCCGCAGCTTCCCCGAGGTGCGTGACATCTCTCCCGCCGTGGCGGCCGTGGACGGTGGCGTGGCGATCGAGGCGCGCGTCACGCTCTGGGACGACCAGAACATCCACGCCGCGTGCGAGCGGATCCAGAAGGCGGTGCGCAACCAGGTGCAGACCTTCTTCGGCCTCGCCAACGTGCACACGGTCAAGGTGTTCATCGCTCGGACAATACCGCGAGGCGAACCGGCCGCGCCGAGCGCGCCGGCCGAGGAATACCCTGAGGAATCCGTCGAGGAGCCGGAACGGGAACAACAGAGCACGTGAGCACCGGCTCCCCGGCACTGTCAACCAGGAGTGAGAGGGGCGAATCAGAGCAATGGCTGAGAAGCGGATTGGTGTGTTGACCGGCGGGGGCGACTGCCCGGGGCTCAACCCCGTGCTCGTGGGCATCGTGCGACAAGCGCTCGCGCTCGACTACGAAGTCGTCGGCATCCTCAAGGGGTGGTTGGGCATGATCGAGAAGGTGACCATGCCCCTGACGCGCGACAAGGTCTCCGGCATCCTGCCGCGCGGCGGGACGATCCTGCGTACCTCGCGCACGAACCCGTACAAGGAGCCGAAACTCGTCGAGAAGGTGAAAGAAAACTTCAGGGCTCTGGGGCTCGATGCGCTTATCGCCGTCGGCGGCGACGACACCCTCGGCGTAGCACATAAGCTCTACGAGAACGAGGGCTTGCCGACTATCGGAGTGCCTAAGACAATTGACAACGACCTGTCCGGCACCGACCGCACATTCGGCTTCGATACCGCCATCAATATCGCCACGGAGGCTATTGACCGGCTGCACACAACCGCGGAGTCGCACGACCGCGTGCTGGTGATCGAGCTGATGGGCCGCGACGCGGGGTGGATCACGCTGTACGCCGGCCTGGCCGGCGGCGCCGACGTGATCCTGATCCCGGAGGTCACGGTCAGCCTCGACGAAGTCTACCGGATCATCCACGAACGCCACGCGCGCGGCCGCGACTTTTCGATCGTCGCCGTCGCCGAGGGCGCAGACCTGGGCAAAGGCATGGTGCTGCAGGAGGGGGAAGTTGACGCGTTCGGTCACGTCCGGCTCGGCGGCATCGGCGAGCGGCTCGCCAAGGAGATCGAGAGCCGCACCGGGTTCGAGACCCGTTTCGTCGTGCTCGGCCACCTCCAGCGCGGGGGCAGCCCGACCGCCTACGACCGCTACCTCGGCCTGCGCTTCGGCATGACGGCGGTGGAGCTCGTCGAGCAGGGTAACTTCGGCACGATGGTGAGCCTGCGCGGCAATGATTTCGTCGCCATCCCGCTCAAGGACGCCGTGTCGAAGGCGCGCACGGTGGACCCGGCGCTGTACGAAGCAATGAAGGTCTTCTTCGGCTAGCCGCGGGGGCGACGACTTGATGAGCGAGGCGCCGGCACTCAGCACGATCGGGGTGTTCACGAGCGGGGGCGATGCGCCCGGCATGAAAGCGGCGGTGCGCGCCGTCGTTCGCTCGGCGCTGCATTTCGGGCTCAAGGTCCTCGGGATCTCGCGCGGTTACTCGGGCATGATCGCCGGCGAGATCGAGCCGATGGGCCGGCGCTCGGTCTCGAACATCATCCAGCAGGGTGGTACGATCCTCAAGACCTCGCGCTCGGCCGGGTTCCTCACGCCCGAAGGCCGCCGCACCGCGTACGAGAACCTCCAAGCGCACGGCGCCGAAGCGCTCATCTGCATCGGCGGCGACGGCTCGTTCCGCGGCGCCGTCGAGTTCTACGACGAATTCAAGGTCCCCACCGTCGGCGTGCCGGGCACAATTGACAATGACCTGTATGGCACCGACCTGACGATCGGCTACGACACCGCGGTCAACACGGCGCTCGACGCGATTGACAAAATCCGCGATACCGCCCAGAGCCACGACCGAACGTTTCTTATCGAGGTGATGGGGCGCCAGGCCGGCTTCATCGGGCTGGCCAGCGGGATCGGCGGCGGCGCGGAGGAGATCCTCATCCCGGAGACGCGGACCGATTGTGACGCGATTTGCCGCCGCATCCGCGAGCGAGCCAAAACGGGCAAGACGAGCCTCATCATGGTCGTGGCCGAGGGCGACGAGCAGGGCGGTGCCGTCGAGATCGGCGAGAAAATCCGCGAAGCCACCGGCATGGACTTCCGCGTCTGCATCCTCGGCCACACTCAGCGCGGCGGTCGGCCGACGGCCACCGATCGGCTGCTCGCATCGCGCCTCGGCTACGAGGCGGTGCGGGCGCTCGCGGCGGGTCGGACCAACGTCATGGTCGGTGAGGTCAACGGCGAGATCATCTTGACGCCGCTCGAGGACACGTTCACGAAAAAGAAACCAATCAACCACGCGCTCGTCGAGATGGCGGCGATCCTGGCGGAGTAGCCTGCCGGGCAAGGCGCAGCGGCCATGCTCCAAATCGAGCACACCGTCACGATTCCCCGGCCGCCCCAGCGGGTCTGGGCCGTTTTCGAGGATCTCCCCGCCTGGCCGAAGTGGAACCCGGTCACGCCAAGCGCCCGGTGGCTGACCGAAGGCCAGTGGCGTCGCGGCGCGCGGATGGCGATCACGCTCCGGCTCAGGAACAAGCGAATGACCTTCCGGCCCGAGGTGGTCGCCGTCGAGCCGAACCACCGCGTCACGTGGGTCGGGCGCGGCTTCGGGGTCACGGGGCGGCACAGCTTCACCTTCGAGGCGGAGGGCAGCGGCACTCGTGTCACAACCACCGAAACGTTCTCCGGCCCGCTGCTCTTTCTCTACCGGTTCATGATGCCACCGGCACGCATCAGGGCGATGTTCGTGCAGTGGCTTGACGCGCTCCGGGCCGAAGCCGAGCGCTGAGGCGAGCCACTGACACGGCTTCGGACTACACGGCGTCGGCGTGGATGTGGCGGTACACGCCGCGTCGGATTCGCTCGAGGACGCGCCACGGCACCGGCACCGTGCTCGACGGCGGCGCGTCCACGCACATCGCCGCCATCGTGCCTCCGACGTCGGCCGGCTTCGAGTAACGCCACTCGGCCAGGAAGTGCTCGACCTCGCTGATGCTCGCGTGCCCCCCGAGGGCCAGAACGGCCTCGGCAATCACCTCGTACGACGAGCGCGGCGGCGATTCGGGCGGCGCGTCGGCCTGTTCGCCCGGCTGAATCTGCTGGAGCCGCACGAGCGCCACGCGCGCGGCCCTCTGCTGCGCCGCCTTCTTCGACGCCCCGCTGCCGGAGCCGTACACCACGCCGCCGATGCTGACCGCCACGTCAAACACTTTCTGGTGGTCGGGCCCGTAGGACCGGAGCAGGGAGTAGTGCGGGATGCGCTGGAAGTTGCGCTGCGAGTAGATCTGGAGCTCCGCCTTGTAGTTGCCCGTTGTCTCGAGCTCGATGCCGGGGCAGTGCTTCTCGACAATGCCGAGGGTGAACTCGCACGCTTTCTCGATGCCGCCGTCGAGGTAGATCGCGCCGATGAGCGCCTCGTAGGCGTTGGCGAGGATTGATTTGCGCATCGGCTGCCCGTTGAGCTGCTCGCCCCGGCCGAGCAGGATGTATTGATCCATCTCGAGCGCCGTGGCGAGTTGCGCGCACCGGCGCCGGTCCACGATCGCCGAGCGCATCACGGTGAGCCGGCCCTCCTTCTCCCCGGGGTACTTCGCGTAGAGATACTCGGTCACAATGAACTCGAGCACAGCTTCGCCGATGAACTCGAGACGTTCGTTGTCCGGCAGCTCCGAATCGAGCACCTCGTTGACGTGCTAGCTGTGGATCAGCGCCTCGAGCAGCAATCGCGGGTCGGCGAACCGGTAGCCGATGAGGTCCTGAAACGCCTCAAGCCGTTGTGCTTCTGCCTCGATCAAGTCGGCTTCGTCCATCGTGATCGTTCTCTTCGGCTGCCGCAGCATTGCCGGTTATTTTCGCGCATGAGCGCTTCCGGGGCAACCTTCAAAGGAGCCGCCACAGATTGCACAGACAAACACTGATTTTGCCCGATCCGTGCTCATCTGTGAAATCTGTGGCTTCCTTTTCCCTCCGGCATGAGATCCGCCGTTTCCCGCTCATTCATTCCCCATGAACCTCTTGAGCTCGACGCGCACGCCGGCTGTCCCGCCGCCGGTCACCTCGACCGGCTTGGAGGTCGCCGCCTTGAATCCTTCGGCCCGAACGGTGAACCTGTGCGTGCCCGGAACAAGCCGTCCGAGCGCGGCGCGGCCCTTCTCGTCGGTCACGCCGGCGCGCCCATATGACGGCCCACAAACAAAGCGCCGCGCCAGCCCGTCAAGACCGGTCCTCGGCTGCCAGGAACACGAGACGTTGTAGCGCGCGACAGGCTCGCTGGTGACCGCCTCGATCACTTCGATCTCAACGGTGCCGAGATGGATGCGCCTCGCGTTTATCCGCAGGTCGTCACATCCCGGCTCAACGCCTTCGACCTTCGCATAATAGAAGGACTCGTCGCGCCGCACGTCAACCTGATCGGTGAGCACCAGCACGTCCACCAGATCGTCGCGCGGCAGTGTCCGGAGCGTGAAGCGGCCATCTACAGCAGAAACTGTCGAGTCGTGCTCCCTACCACGGGGGCCGACCGCAACGACCGAGCGCACCCGCAGCGGGTCGCCGTGCTCGTCGTACACTGTGCCCTGAATTGTTACTCCCGGGTCGAGCGTAAAGTCACAGCGTCGGTCCACGCCCGCCATGATCTCGACTGTCTGCTCCGCAAAAGCGTAGTTCTCATGGGCCGCCGCGACGAGGTACTCGCCCGGAGGCAGGTGGGTGAACGCGTACGCGCCATCGGCCCCCGTCGTAAACGCGGCACGCGGGTTCGGCAGGTAGGAATGGTACGCGGAGATCGTCGGGCCGAGCGCTTCGCCCTCGACGGTTATCGTCACGTCCTTCAGAGGCTTGCCTTCCCCGTCGGTGACGACACCCGCAAGCTGCGCCGCCTCGCTGAGTGCCACGTCGAGATAGATTGGGTGCTGGTCTTCAGAGCCGACCGGCACAATCTTCAGCTCGTAGCCCGGGTGAAAAACCATCACGCGCAGCCTCCGCTCTGAAGGCCCGTCGTCGGTCTGGAGCCCGTAGCGGCCCTCGGTGTTGGACGATGCCGGCTGGTGCATAACGACGCGGTTTGCGCCGATGAGCCACACCGCCGCGCCCTCGATAGGCTCACCCGTGGGGGACGTGATCGTGCCCGTGATGACGCACAAGCTCGTCGTATTGACGGACACCTCGACCTCGTGTGGCTCTGCCTTCTCCTCAACGGCCACCTGGTTCCGCCCGATGACGCAGTTCCAGTCGTAGTGGATCGCCTCGAGCTGATACGTCCCCGCGCGCAAGCCCTCGAACACGAACGTGCCGTCCGCCGCGTCAGCGACAACCTCGGCACGCGCCTCGTCGGGGAAGTAGTAACGACGGCTCCTGTCACGCTCATACAGCCGCACCTGCATGCCGGTCACAAGCTCGCGGGTCTGTCCCTCGATGATCGTCCCTTCGATCGAGGCGGTCCCTCGATCGAGCTCGAACAGCAGCCCCTTGACCTCCTCGCCCTGCACGAGCCGGACGTCGCGCAGCTCCTCGGGCGCGTAATATGGCTCCCTTGAATAGCAGAGCACGCTCGCCCTGATGCTCTGCGGCGGATCCACCTCGACCGGCACCCTGATCCGGAACCAGCCATCCGCGTCGCTCGTCGCCTCGGCCGAGCGGCATTCGATCCGCGCGCCCCCAAGCGGCTCGCCCGATTCCCGCGCGATCACACGGCCCGAGACGAAGGCCACCGTCTCCTCGAGCACGATTCGCAGCTCGTACTCGCCGGGCCGGACATCGCGCCATATCATCCGGTAGCCCGCCTTTTGGACGACGAGGATGCACGTGACGGCATCGGGCTTGCTCCTCGCCTCTTCGCTCGGCACCGTCTCGACGCTTGGCAAGCCCGAGACCTCAAACTCGCCATCGTCGCTCGTCTCGAGGACCGTCTCGAAGAGGTCCTCACGCCTACGCGGCTTGAGCGTGCCCTCCTCGTCGCGAGCCTGCACGTGGCGGCTCATAAGCACCGCGACCTCGGCCGCGGCGATCGGTTTGCCGCTCTCGTCAACGACACGGCCCGCGACCACGTCCTTCGGTACGCGCTGCCTCGGCTCCTCGGGCTGTTGGGGTGTATCCGGCTTCTCACCGTCCTCGGGTTCGACGGGGCGCTCTTCGGACACACCGTTCTCTGGGGACGTCTCGGCCGGCTCAACCGAGTCAGTCGGTTCACGTGAACCCATTGACTCGGCCGAATCAGCAACGTCTTCCCGCCCGGATGGCCATCGCCACGGAGCCAGCACCAGCACGAGAATCGCGGCGATGACCACAAGGCCGCCAACAATGACAACCGTTTTCCTCATGAGACTCGAACCGCCTACTCCTTCAGCTCAGCACCACATCCACGCCCACGCAACTGTTCTAGCCCGACGCCCTTCGCCTGTACGCCCTTATAAACTCGCCGATCTCGCGCGAGCCAAGCGCGTGCGACAGCGCAACGTAGGCGATCATCCCGGCGCCCGTCGGCCCGGCCACAAGGAGAAACTGCACGGGGACCTCGCCAATGCCGCACCCCACCAGGAGCCGCACCAGCAGCACATGCGCCCCGTACACAACGGCGCCCATCCCGGCCGCTGCAAGCACGATCCGGCCGACCGACAGGAGCATAGCACGCCCCTCGATCGGGCCAAGCCGCCTGTGCAGGACGGTCGCCAGCAGCGCCAGGCTGCACGTCGAGGAAATCGCCGTGGCGAGGGCGAAGCCCCGCGCCTCCATTCGGAGCGCCACGCCAAGCACCAAATTCAGTGCCAGATTCAGCCCGGTCGTGGCAATCGAAACGCGCATCGGCGTCTTCGGATCCTGCATCGCCAGGAACGCCGGCACGAGGATGTGCGTCGTGGCGTAGGCGAACAGGCCAAGGGCGTAAAACATGAGGACGGCCGACACGATCCGGGTCGCTTCAGGGCCGAACTGCCCGTGCTCGTAGATGAGCATCACGAGCGGGCGCCGGAGGATGATCAGCCCCACCGCCGCCGGCACGGCGATCGCCAGCGTCTGCCGCAGCGAGTACGACAGCGTCGTCTTGAACGTGTCCATTCGCCCCGCCGCGCGCAGCTTCGAGAGCGTCGGCAGCATCGCCGTCGCGATGGCGATGCCGAACACGCCGAGCGGCAACTGCACGAGCCGGTTGGCGTAGTAGAGGTGCGAGCTCGCCTCGTTGCTGATGATGTAGCCGAGCAGGTAGTCCACCACCACGTTGACCTGCACGACCGCCAGGCCAACCAGCCCGGGCAGGAAGAGCGCCAGCACGCGCCGGAAATGCGGGCTCTTCAGGTCGAGCAGCGGCCGGAACCGGAACCCGAACCGGCCGAGCACGGGCACCTGCACGCCGAGCTGCACCAGGCCGCCGAAAATGACGGCTACCGCCAGGCCGAAGATCTGCTCCTGCCGCGCATCGCCGAAAAGCGGCACGACGAACAGGAGCGCGCCGATAAAGACGATATTCAGCAGCGCCGGCGAGAGCGCGGGCACGGCGAAGTGGTTGAACGAGTTCAGAACCGCCATCCCGAACCCGGCGAGGCAGATGAAGAAGACGTACGGGATGACGATGCTGCCGAGCCGGGCGATGAGGTTCACCTTCGGCGTATCAACGAGCATGTCAAGGACGCCGAAGACGAGCCACGCCACGACGATGATCGCAAGCAACACGAGGCCGACCGCTGTGGCCACCGTGCGAGCGAGGCGAAGCGCAGACTCGCGACCTTCCTCCTTGATCTGCGCGGTGAAAACCGGCACGAACGCACCCGCGAGCGCGCCCTCGGCAAACAGGCGGCGGAACATGTTGGGAATGGCGAACGCCAGCACGAACGCCGACCACGCGAGCGACGTGCCGAAGATGCTCGCCACCAACACGTCGCGCGCCAGCCCAAGGATGCGGCTCAGCACCGTGGCAAGGCCGAAGACCGTGGCCGCGCGCGTGATGCCCCCCTTGCCAAGGGCCTGCTCTTCGGAGGCCCGTCCCTCGACATCGGGCGTTCGGCCCGCGCTCGGGACCGGTGCCTCGGACGCGTTCTGCGCGGGTGTTGGTGCCATCCGGCTCCTCGGTAACGTGAGCAGGCATTCTAGCGGCGGCCCGCTGTCCGGGCAAGGTGGATGCCGGCAAACCCGTCACCCGGCCTTCCCGCCTTCCAAACTGATCGGCCTCAATCGCCCCTGCGGGGCTCTGCGTCGCTCCCGTGTTGCCCTCCACGGGCTTGCGGGCCTGTTGAAAAAGCCCGCTATGTAAGCCTTTCAGGCTATGATTCACTGTGTGTTTGCTCGCTCACCCAGGGTGGCGCTCCGCCCCTCGACGAGCTCGGGGCGCGCTGACCCTGGGCTGTTCTATGCAGCCCCTTCGGGGCAAAGACACGCCAAGCAAGGATGGGCTTTTTCAACAGGCCCTTGCGCCCGAGGCTACTTCCAGACGCCGCTGCGCGGCTTTGGATGAAGCCCCCGTCAGGGGGCGCTTGGGAGTAGCCTCGGGCGCAAGCCCGTGGAATCGGGCAAGATACCCACATGGAGCCCCCGAAGCGGGGCGATTGAAAGGAATGCCGAGCGCAATTATCAAGCGCGGCGTCAGGCCTCAGCACACAAATGCAAGGTGATTATTGCGCTCTTGCGCAAAACCAAGAACAGGCTCACGCAAGGGCGCAAAGACGCGAAGGAACGCCGGAAAAGCTCACACCTTCCGGTGCGGCGTTCTGGCGGCCTCGGTGCCGTCGGGGAGGGTGTAGATCTCGTAGTCGCCGAAGATGTTGGGGGATTCCGCCTGCATGACGCGGAGAACGGCGACGGCGAGCTTGCGGATCTCGACCTCGGCAGCCGGATGGGCGCGCATCTCGATGAAGTGGCGCAGCGCCCGGGCGTTGGCGGTCACGAAGATCTTCGTCTCGGTCGCATTCGGCAGCACGCTGCGCGCGGCCTGGCGGGCCATCTTGCGCCGCGCGGTCTTCGGCTCGTCGGGGTAGAGGGCGGCAACCTTCGCGGCGAGCTTCTCGACGAGCTCGCAGTAGATGCGGTGCGTCGTCTCGCACGCCTCTTCCCAGAGCGCGTGCAGCTCCGGGTCGGCGGCGATGATGTCGGGCTCGACGAAATCGGTGTCCGACTCGTCCACGTAGCGCTGGCTCAGTTGCGAGTAGCCGAAGCCGACGCGGTGGCGCACCAGCTCGTGGGTGCACGAGCGCGAGATGCCTGCAAAAAGCAGGTTCCAGACCGCGTGCTCGAGGACGCTGCCGTGGCCCACCTCGATCAGGTGCTCGAGGTAGGCCTTGTTCGTCTTGCGTCCCTTACCGAACGACATGTAGCAGAGCCGCCCGCCCGCTTCGCTCAGCACCTCGGCGCCGACCTCGGTGTCGGTCTCCCACGTCAGACCGTGCTCGCTCAGGAAGCGGTCGAGCTCCGACCGGTCAACGGTCTGCCGCCCCACGACGTACACCTTCGGCTCGCGGATGATCTTCACGAACAGAAACCTCCTCACTCCTCAACAGCGAACGCGTGATTCTAAGCGAGTGGAGCATAGGCGTCAAAAGGAAAGGTGCAGGCCGAGGCGATCCCCTGGGCACGCAGGTCGCCGGCGCCCTGAATATCGGGGCCACCGGCGCGTCTATCGGGAATGGACACGGTGGTGCCCCCTCGATACGCTCGGGACAAGGCACGGGCCCGGAGGAGTTGACAAGCCCGGCCCCACGCGGAATAATGCCGCAGCCTCTATCACGGTAAAGGAGTGTGGATGATGAATGGCCGAGTGATTGGGATGTGGTGCCTCGCGCTTGTGGTGGCGCTTGGAACCATGCTTTCGGCGTCCGCCGAGTTCTCGCAGAAGACCCTCACGGTCACCGGCGAGGGCGAGAGCAAGGACGAAGCAACAAAGCGGGCGCTGCGCACGGCGGTCGAGCAGGGCGTCGGCGTGCTCATCAGCTCCGAGACGCTGGTCGAGAACAACCAGCTCATCAGCGACAAGATCTACAGCGAGGTCACCGGCTACGTGAGCAGCTACGAAGTGCTCGAGGACAACAGCGGTGCCGACGGGCTGTGGGAAGTCAAGGTGCAGGCCGTCGTCTCGTTGGCGGAACTGCGCAAGGACCTGCAGGCGCTCAAGATTCTCATCGAGGAGAAGGAGAACCCGAGGATCGCCATCGTCTTCCGCGAGTACGTGGATGGCGGGGAGCTGCCGGCGCCCGTGGTGCAGACCGCGTTCGAGAAGTTCTTCCTCAAGGCCGAGTTCGATGTCGTGGACGTCGCGCAGCTCGAGAAGGTCAAGGAGCGCGAGGCGACGCTCCACTACGACGACCCGATCGAAGCGGCCGCACTGGGCCGGCGGTTCGGCGCCGAGGTGCTGATCCTGGGTGAGGCGTCGGCCGAGCTCGGCGAGGTCCGTACGGCCCACGGCGTGAAGATCTACTCGTACACGGCGAGCGTCACCGCCAAGGCGATCAAGACCGACACCGCCAAGGTGATCGCCGTCGTCGAGGAGATGGCGTCCGCACGCGGCGGCGGCACGAAGGGCGAGGGCGCCATCGCCCGCGAAGCGCTCAAGGAAGCGGGCGATAAGATCACGGAAAAACTGATGGCCAAGATCGTCGAGGTGTGGCGCGACGAGGTCTATAACGTGCAGACGGTCGAGATCCTGCTGTTCAACGCGGACGGCGAGGAACAAAAGCGCTTCGTCCAGGGTCTCAACAGTATTGATGGGGTCGAAAAAGTCGTCGAGCGCATGGTCGAGGAGACTACGGCGATATACGACGTGCTCGTCGCCGGCGTGATCAAAAAGGACCTCGCCGACAAGGTCCTCGGCATCGAGGGCCTTGCGTTGACGCTTCGCGGCAAGACGGCGAACCGGATCAAGGTGATGGTCGAGGACGAATAGTGTAGCGGAACCGAGGGTCTTTGCCGAAAGGGAACAGAACAGGAGCCGATGAGGAGATGACGATCATGAACCGATTCCTTCATAGACGCGGGCTGGCCGTTTCGGCCATTGCGGTTGCGATGTTGTGCCTGATCTGCGCATCGGCCACCGCAATGGGGCTGTTCGGCGATGAGACGCCGACGAAGCCGAAGAAGACAGGCAAGATCAAGGGCCACGTCGAGGCAGGCGACGAGAGCGGGCTCCCGCCGCTCAAGGGCCCGAAGAAGGTCGTGGCCGTCGGCAAGTTCGACAACAAGACGAAGTTCGCGGGCCAATTCGACCTCGGGAGCGGCTTCGCCGACATGATGGCGAACGCGCTCGACAAGGCGAACCGTTTCATTGTCATCAACCGCTCGAACATCGAGGACATCCTCGAGGAGCAGGACTTCGCCACGTCGGACCGCACGGTGACCTCGGGCGCCGCGAAGACCGGCAAGCTGCTCAGCGCGCAGTTCATCGTCATCGGGGCCGTGACCGAGTACGAGGAGGTCACCGAGGGCGGCGGGGGCAAGGTCCGCATCAAGGGCTTCGACGTCGGCGCCAAGGTCACCAAGGCCCACATCGCCGTGATCCTCCGAATGATTGACACCACGAGCGGCGAGGAGTTCACCCAGCGCGTCGAGGGTAAGGCGCAGACCACCGGCATTGCAGCGGACTACAACGAGGACGACTGGGGCCTCGGCGGCCAGTACTTCCACAAGACGCCGCTCGGCAAGGCGATCCAGAACGCCATTGACCAGGGCGTGATCCTGCTCGGCACGCGCATCCTCAACGCGCCGTGGACGGGCAAGGTGGTCATGGCGAAGCCGGGCAAGATCTACATCAACGTCGGCGAGCGCAACGGCGTGAAGGTCGGCGACACGTTCGTCGTCTACCATCGCGGCGAGGAGCTGCGCGACCCCGACACCGGCGAGCTCCTCGACTACGAGGAGGAGAAGCTCGGCACGATCAGTATCATCACTGTGAAGGAGAAGATCGCGATCTGCATCGAGGAAGAGCTCAAGGAAGGCGCCGAGGTGCAGAAAGGCGACGTCCTGAAGCTCAAGTAGCCGGATAAAGAGAACTCACGAGCAAGCTGCCGGGAGCGTCGTGTGCGAGGCTCCCGGTTTCTTATGCGCCGGCGAGCAGGCGGCCGATGATCGCGTGGAACCCCGGGAAGCTCGTCGCGATGCACGCGGTGTTCGAGATCTTCGTCTCGCCCTCGGCAAGCATCCCCGCGATCGTAAACGCCATCGCGATCCGATGATCTCCAAACGAATCGAGTTCCGCACCTCGCAGCGTCACCGGCCCCTCGATGATCATGCCGTCCTCGGTCTCCTCGGCATGAGCCCCCATCGCGCGCAGGTTCGTCACGGTGGCTGCGATCCGATCCGATTCCTTGACGCGTAGCTCGGCGGCATCCTTGATCACCGTGCGGCCCGAGGCGAGCGCCGCCGCCACCGCGAGCGCCGGCAGCTCGTCAATGGCGTTGGGAATCTCGTCCCCCTCGATCGTCGTGGCCTCGAGCGACCCGCCGCGCACGATGATGTCGCCGCGCGGCTCGGAGCCGCCCTCGCCGAGGTAGTCGCTCACCTCGAAGCCGACCTTGGCGCCCATCCGCTCGAGGATGCGCAGCGCGCCGACGCGCGTCGGGTTCAGACCGACGCGCCGAACCGTGAGCATCGCGCCGGGCGTGCACGCGGCGAGCACGTTGAAGAACATCGCCCCAGAAAAATCACCCGGCACGATGAGATCAAGCGCGTGGAGCCTCTGGCCGCCCTCGACGGCAACCGTGTGCCCATGATGCTTCACCTCGACGCCGTAGTCGGGCAACATGCGCTCGGTGTGATCGCGCGACTGATGGGGCTCGGTCACCGACGTGATGCCGTCGGCGTAGAGCGCGGCGAGCAGCACGCACGTCTTGACCTGCGCGCTCGCCACCGGCGAGAGGTAGCCGATCGGCTTGATCCACCCGCCGTCCACGGTGAGCGGCGCCGTGTCGTCGGGCGGTGTGCCCTCGACAACCGCGCCCATCTGCGCCAGCGGGGTGATGACCCGCCGCATCGGCCGCCGGCGGAGCGACTCATCCCCGTCGAGAACCGACTTGAACGGCTGCGCGGCAAGCAGCCCGGCCACGAGGCGCATGCACGTGCCTGAGTTGCCGCACCAGAGCGCCTCGGCCGGCGCCTTGAGCCCGTAAAGGCCGACGCCCCGAATGCGCACGGACGTCTCGGAGAGCCGCTCGATCGGCACGCCGAGCGCGCGCATGATCTCGAGCGTGCAGGCGACGTCCTCGCCCGGCAGCAGTTTCTCAATCGTCGAGGTGCCCTCGGCGATTGATGAGAAAAGAATAGCCCGATGCGAGATGGACTTGTCGCCCGGCACCTCGACAACGCCCCGCACCTCGCCGGGTCGCCTCACGACAATCGGATCCGGCGGTCCTTCGACTAGCTCAGGACCCCTCGACTCCGCTCGGGGCAGGCGGGCGCCCTCGACGAGCTCGGCACGAGGCGCCCCCTGCGGCGTCTCGTCATGCGCCTGTCGAGGGGCCACCGTTGGCTCGAGCGCGGGACGGGCCACTTCGACTGGCTCAGGGCGAGCTTCCTTGAGCCGCTTCGCCTTGGCGAAGAAAGCATGGAGGCCTTCGGCATCGCCGGCCTCGAGGCACTCGGCAAACCGGCCCGCTTCCTCGCCGAAGCCGCGGACTACCGAGAGCAGGGCGTCGCGGTTGCCCATGCAGATCTGGGTCCACATCTCGGGCGGGCTGGCCGCGATGCGGGTCACGTCGCGGAAGCTCGGCCCGGCGCAGCGCATCGCCGCCACCGGATCGGACGACCGGCCGATCGCATTCATCACCGCGGCCGCCGCCATATGCGGCAGGTGACTGACGAGGGCGACCGCCTTGTCGTGCTCGTGCGGCCCGAGCGACTCGACTGTGCAGCCGAGCCGCCGCCAGAATTGCGTGACGGTCTCGAACGCCTCAGGATCAGTGTGCTCGGTCGGCGTCACCAGGCAGACCGCGTTGCGGAAGAGATCGAGCGTGGCATGGGCGATGCCCGCGCGTTCGCCCCCGGCCATCGGGTGCGAGCCGACAAAGCGACAGACGCCGCTCAGGGTCTGCTCGAGGCGGCTGACGATGCTCGCCTTGACGCTCGCCACGTCGGTCACGATCGCCCGGGCCGAGAGCGCCGGGGCCGCCTGGTGCGCGAGCTCCGGGATCGCTTCGACCGACGCGCACAGCACGACCAGCTCGGCGCCCGCGACTCCTTCCTGCAGGTCGAGCGTCACGTCGTGCGCGGCCTCGCGCTCGCGCACCTCGGCCCTCGCTTCCTCGCGGCGGACGACGGCCATCACCTCGCGCGCCAGGGCGTGGCGCACGCACGCCATGCCGATCGAACCGCCGATCAGCCCCATCCCAACTATCGTGATCTTGTCAAACACCGCCGCCTGTCCGTCGCACGTCCCGATCCCTGACCTGACAGCCCGTTCCCTTCCGACCTCCTGGAAGCCGAGTTGATGTCCCAGCGTGCAAGCAAGATCGGTTCAGCCGCTGCCCTATGCTCCTGCCTAAGGAGACCACTCCCGCGCACGTCCCGCGCGACGCTTGCGAAAGGCCATCACCCCGCCAACTGCAGCAAGTATGACCACAAGCACGCCTACCGCTAGAGCCGGTGAGAAGAATCCGGCCTGGCCGTATTTTGCGTCGCAGAATCGTCTGAATTTCTCTCGGGTCATCGGCGGCCCTTTCCTTCGGATTTCCTTGAAGACGTCAACGGCTATCAAATACTCCTGAGGTTCCAGCTTGAATTGTCGGTGCCCTGCACTACCATGTAGCTTGCCATCCGTCATAGGCCCTCCGGCCCTGGGGAAGAACTTTACCGGGGTTTCTCTGCCATCGTCCTCAATAAGATTGACAGTAGGACAGTAGATATACTGCACCTTTATCTTCATCAACTTGACTCCTACTGTAGCCCAATAGCATACTTCACCTGTGACTTCATTAATATAAACGGGAACAATCACTCTTGTATCTGTACCCAAATCAGTATCTTCCTCAAGATTCTTAAGCCATTCCTCTGCCATCCTGAGGGCATATTTCAATTCATCACTGCTCAATTCTCCCTGCATCAAATCGGGCTTCATCCCAAGGTCCCGGCATGCCTGAGCATACAGGCCATACATGAGATACATCATTCTGTCGAGCTCGTCCTTCAGGTTCATCTCTACAGGGGGATCGTTCTCGCGCATACGGTACAACTGATGCGGGACACCCTCGCCCAATATGGCCGGAAGAACGTTTCTCAAGAAGTGATAACCACGGGCTTGTCTCAAATACACTGTCGCCATGGGTTCAAGCGAAAGTCGAGGCCTAATTACCTCTGGCGTTGGGGGCGCAGCGGACCTCCCAGATGCTGTTCTTAGTTGCTTAACGTGGGTCTCCCTCGCCTTGGTGATCATTGTCTTGAAGGCTTTTTTGAGTCTTTCACTGTATCTCTCCGTTAGCACGAGCTTTTTCGACTCCCGAGCTTTCTCCGGCAAAAGAAGCGTCTCCAAAGCATGCAACTGATAATCATACCAGCCCGAATTGCTTTTGGGCCTTAGGTCGATCTCACCGCTCTTGATCTTCTGAATAAATATCTCCATCAACTCCACGCTAGGAGGAGGTGGCCTCACGCCGAATAGCCTGTTGAACAGATCAGTCTCCTTCAATTGAGAGAAAAGTATGAGGGACCACCCTGTTCGGGCAAAGCTGCCGTGAGAGCCTGTTTCCTTGGCATACCGTTCGCGGAATGCCGAGGTCTGCTTCAACGCTCCGGTAAATCCCTCTATTCCCGAAGGACTCCCGATCATTTCGTGGATTGATTCGAACTGTCGGATAGTTTCTCCGTAGTCCTGAACGGTCAACGCGTCCAAGGGATTCGTCAGCCTGCTGTACAGGCTCACAATTCTGAGGTGCTGCTGCGCCAGCGCCGGATCGTTTAGAAGAAGATAGGAGATGAGAACAGCGGCGCCGGTCTGCATTTTGTCCTTTATGTCCAGGGTTCTTTGGTAAAACCGATCTTGTCGGTAGACCGCCTGGAGTTTTTCGTTCCAGTTATAGAACCCCAACGGCTTAGAGAAGATAGGAGAACCCGTGAACCTTTCCGAGGTCTCCGTTACATGCTCCTGCAAATCATCCGGGAGGTTGACTTCTTGCCCGCCCAAGTGCATTCCAGTAGCCACGTAGACTATCGCTGCGTCGGCCACCCGTTTTTCATACTCTGTCACGCCTTTTCTGAACTTGAGAAGTCTGTCCAAGAGTTCTCGCAGAAACCTTGTCTTCGTGCCCGCCTCGCGCGTCCCTTCTCCTTGAAGATAAAGCTCAATGGCGGCATAGAGCCCATCATTGAACTGCTTGGCCTTGGCGTCTACGAGCTCAACAGATGGAAGGAAGGGCACATCGAACTTCTCGGCCGTCTTCATCACGGCAATATGGTCATCGGAAAGTACCTCTGCTGTTTTCTTCTCCTTCGGGGTGAAGGGCGTAACGTCCAGCTTGAAGACGGCGGTGCTGTTGTTGATCCTCAACTTGAGCCCGCTTGGCGTTGTTCTGATTACACTGAGGGACTCATCGAAGGCCGGTACCGGAGGGATCGTCGTTTCATAGTCCTCTGGGGCCTCTCCTTCGCGAGCCGCCCCCACGGAGACCTCCTCGTAACACATGGTCGTGATCAGCATGTAGCCCCCGGCGAGAATCGCTAGGACCACAAGTAATCTTACAACCGTTCTCATTGGTCTCTCGCCTCCTCTCCTGTTACTCGCCTACTTCAAGAGATCGAGACCACGCGAGGACCGCCGACATGTTCCCGACACGAAGGGCTGCGTGCCTAGAGCGTTTTGCCGACGGCCTGAGCGACGGCGCGCATCTTTCGGACCATCTCAGCGAACTGCTCGGGCACGAGCGCCTGCTCGCCGTCGCTCTTGGCGTGCTCGGGCTCGGGGTGCACCTCGACGATGATGCCGTCCGCGCCGGCGGCGACGGCCGCGAGCGAGAGCGACTCGATGATGTCGTCGCGGCCGGCGGCATGGCTCGGGTCCACGAACACGGGCAGGTGGCTGAGCTGCTTGATGACGGGCACCGCGCTGATGTCGAGCGTATTGCGCGTCTCGGTCTCGAAGGTGCGGATGCCTCGCTCGCAGAGCACCACGTCCATGTTCCCCTCCGAGCAAATGTACTCGGCGCTGAGGAGGAACTCCTTGATCGTGGACATCATCCCGCGCTTGAGGAGCACGGGCTTGTGCATCTTGCCCGCCTCTTTGAGCAGTGTGAAGTTGGCCATGTTGCGCGCGCCGATCTGCACCATGTCGGC
>CBDUSE010000009.1:0-33856 GCA_965369835.1 uncultured bacterium | reverse complement strand
ACTACGGTCGGGGCCGGAACGAAGCGCTCGAGAACCACATGCACCAGATCGAGCACGTGCTCAATTACGTGGACGGCCGAGACGTGACGCCGCACGAGGAGTGGGGCTCGCTGCTGTTCTGGGGCAAGTTCGTCGGCAGCGACATCTCGCACAAGATGATCCCGACGGAACAGGGCTTCTATCGCTGCGGCTGGACCCACTACCCGCCGAACGCCGAGAGCGACTACGACTGGCGGAGCAAGCGCGTCGTCATGTCCGACATCGAAGACTGGAAGCCCGACGGCACGGGCGAGAAGAAGCCCATTACGTCCACGATCTGGGATGGCGACAGCTACAAGTGGTTCATCTACTGGATGCAGGCCTTCCCGGGCATGGACAACGGCCTGACCTGCAACGGCAAGCCCCTGCGCAACTGGTGGCTATTCATGGGCGACTTCGACAACGCGATGGCCAAGAAGATGAAGCTCGTCGCCGAGTAGCCGGCACGGGGCTTCCTTGAACGCGCGCCGGCAGCACCTCGCGAAAGAGAATGGCAACGACCGAATGACTCTTGAGCTGTTCGACAGCCACAATCACTTCTACCTCGACAAGTACGACGCCGACCGCGACGCGGTAATCGAGCGGGCGCGCGAGGCGGGCGTCGTCGGGATGGTGTGCGTTGCCGAGGACGCCGAGACCGGGCGGCGCTGCGTCGAGCTGGCGAACCGCTATCCGGAAGTGTACGCCGCCGTCGGGCTGCACGCGCATAAGGCGAGCGAGGACAGCAACGAGCACTATGCGGCGATCAAGGCGCTGGCGCAAAACGAAGAGAAGGTGGTCGCGATCGGCGAGATCGGCCTCGACTACCACTATGATTACTCGCCGCGTGAGGTGCAGCGCGAGGTCTTTCGCCGCTACATCCGGCTGGCGCACGAGCTCGCGCTGCCGATCATCGTGCATTGCCGTAAGGCACACGAAGACTGCGAGCGCATTCTGCGCGAGGAGCAGGGCGGTCTCGGCCGCGATTCCTATCGCGGCGTGATGCACTGCTACTCCGGCACCGCCGAGCAGGCGCGCGCCTTTCTCGAGCTGGGTTTCCACATCTCGTTCGCCGGGCCGATCACGTTCAAGAACGCCCCAAAAACGCGTGAGGCCGCCGCCGCAGTGCCGACCGAGCGGCTCCTGATCGAGACCGACGCGCCGTACCTCGCGCCCCAGCGCGTGCGCGGCAAGCGGAACGAGCCGGCTTACGTGCTCGACGTGGCCGAGAGGCTCGCCGAGCTCAAGAGCCTCAGCGTCGAGGACATCGGCCGGATCACGACCCGCAACGCGCGCAAGCTCTACGGCCTTGACATGCCGTCCGAAAAAGGAACGATCGCCTACAGGATCCGCGACTCGCTCTATATCAACGTCACCAACCGCTGCACGAACGAGTGCATCTTCTGCGCGCGCACATGCGACCCGGTCGTCAAGGGCCACGACCTCCACCTGGAGAACGAGCCGAGCGTCCAGGAAATTCTCGACGCCGTCGGCAATCCCTCCGAGCACCGCGAGATCGTCTTCTGCGGCTACGGCGAGCCGCTCATCAGGCTTGACGTCGTCAAGGAAGTAGGCAAGATGCTCGTTGAGCGCGGCGCGCGCCGAATCCGGATCAACACAAACGGCCAGGCGAACCTCGTCCACGGGCGCAACGTGCTGCCCGAGCTGGCGCCGTTCACCAACGAGATCAGCGTCAGCCTGAACGCGCCGAACGCGGCCGACTACTCGAGGCTCTGTCGCTCTGAATTCGGCGAAAAAGCGTTCGAGGCGGTCGTGGCGTTCATCCGCGAGGCGACGAAGCACATCCCGACGGTCGTCGCGTCCGTGGTGGCGGTGCCGGGCCTCGATGTCGAGGCATGCCGCGCACTCGCGGAGGAACAGGGCGCGAAGTTTCGCGTCCGACCTTACAACGAGGTCGGGTAGCACGCCTGCATGAACGCAGACGGCGGAACATAACGCGGGCCCCGCAGGGGCGACTGGCAGTAGCCACGGGCGCAAGCCCGTGGTAGCGTGGACGAGAAAGGAGCATGGAGCCCCTTCAGGGGCGATTGAGCACGTGAGCGGCGTGGCGCTCAGTCGCCCCTGAAGGGGCTCAGAGGGATTCCTTCTTGTGCTCTCGTCCACGGGCTTGCGCCCGTGGCTACTCCCAATCGCCGCTTCGCGGCTCTGGCGATGAGAAGAAGCTGCCAAGCAGTCTGCTGCGGGGCGCGTCGAAAAGGCGGCAGGAGTTCAAGACAAGCCGAAGGAAGGGTCCACGACGAGTGACTGACGATCCACAACAGCGCGCGGATGAGATCCACCGGATGTTTCGCGACAAGTTCGGCGGCGAGCCGGAGCTGACCGTGCAGGCGCCGGGACGGGTGAACCTGATCGGCGAGCACACCGACTACAACGACGGCTTCGTCTTCCCGATGGCAGTCGAGCGCAGCGTGATGATCTGCGGGCGCGCCCGCAAAGATGGCCGCCTGCTGATGCACCAGCCCGCGATGGCCGGCACGACTGAGGGCACCTCTGCCGAGGCGTCGCTCGACCGTCTTGAGAAGGACGCGGCGTATGCGCGTGACCGCAGCCACGCGTGGGCGAACTATATCCTGGGTGTGGCACGGGAGTTGCTCAAACTCGGGTGCTCGATCTGCGGCGCCGAACTGACCTTGGACGGCAACGTGCCGATCGGCTCCGGCCTCAGTTCGTCCGCGGCGATCGAGGTGGCGACGGCGACCTTCTTCGAGGCGCTCTGCGGCCTCGAGATCGCTCCGGAAGAGGTGGCGCTGCTCTGCCAGCGGGCCGAGAACCGGTTCGTCGGCGTCAACTGCGGCATCATGGACCAGTTCATCTCGAAGCTCGGAAGGAAAGGCCACGCGCTGATGCTTGATTGCCGCAGCCTCGAGTATAAGCAATCGCCCTTCGACGATCCGGCGGTCCACGTCGTGGTCGCCGACACCAGGGTGAGGCGGGGCCTTGTGGGCAGTGAGTACAATACGCGGCGCGCCGAGTGCGAAGAGGGCGCGTGCCTCATCGGCGAGTGCCTCGGCAAGCCGATCAAGGCGCTGCGCGACGTGAGCGTCAAGGAGTTCCGCAGCGTTGAGGCCGAGCTGCCCGACCCCGTGCGGCGCCGGTGCCGCCACGTCGTGACCGAAAACGAGCGGGTGCTCGAGTGCGTCGCCGCGCTCGAGCGGGGCGACCTCAAACGCTTCGGCGCGCTGCTTAACGACTCGCACGTGAGCCTGCGGGACGACTATGAGGTGAGTTGCGATGCCCTAGACCTAATGACCGATCTGCTGCGCAGCCAGGACGGCGCGCTCGGCGCGCGGATGACGGGCGCAGGCTTCGGCGGCTGCGCGATCGGCGTGCTGCGGGGGCTCGACGACGAGGGCGTCAAAGGCGCATGCGAACGGGTGGCAACCCGCTACCGCGAGCGGACCGGCCTCGAGCCGAACCTTTTCCCGACCCGGGCGGCGGCGGGCGCCGGTGTCGTGGCAACCTAACGCCAACTGAGAAGCGAGCGATGGTCGAGAACGACGACCAGCAGAAAGAGATCAAGCACTTCACGGTGGTGATCGAACAGATCGGGATCGCCGGTGCCAAGGTGCTCATCTGGGCGTTGATCGCCGGGGTGATGATCCTCTATTTCTGGTCCAAGTACACCAAGAAGCTCGGCCTTGCCTCGCCCGAGGCGTACGAGTACGCCCAGATTGCCCGCAATAACATGCGCGGCGAGTGGTTCCGCACCGACGTGATCCGGCCCGTCGGCCTGTGGCTCGACCGCGACGTGCGCCACCACCCGGACCTGTTCCGCCCGCCGGCGTATTCCGTCGTGCTGGCGGGCCTGATGAAGATCGGCGGCGCGCAAGACCGAACGCTACTCTGGGGCAGTGGGCTGTTTTTCTTACTCACTATACCGGTGCTCTACTTCGCCTCGCGCTCGATGTTCGACAGGCGGATTGCCCGGCTCGGTCTCTTCTTCTTCATCATCATGCCCGCGATCGGTATCGCCTCGGTGAGCGGTACGCCCGCGATGCTGGCCACCTTCCTGGTCACCACGTTCTTCGCGCTCGTCTCGGCGGTGCGCGCACGCCGCTACGCCGTGACGGCGCTGGCGGGGGTGGCGCTCGGCGCGTGTGCGCTCGTGGCGACCCGCTACGCGCTGCTCGTTCTGCCGGCGATCGGCTACCTGGTGCTCACGCTCCGGCGGCAGGCGTGGGTGCACGTGCCGATCCTCGTCGTGCTCGCGGCCCTTGCCGTGCTGCCCTGGGCGCAGCGGAACGTGCGGCTCTCCGGCAGCCCGTGGCCGCCGATGGAGTGGACCTCCTCGTACCAGCTTTCTGAGGAGAGCAAGAAACGCGCGGCGAGCGAGATGCGCACGACGCTCGCCTCGTCGCATGCGATCGAGCACTCGTTTTCGCCCGAGGCGCTCCGCGTGAGCCTCTGGGGCAGGGACGGGGCGCGGGCGCTCGCGCGCAACCTGCGCCTCGCGCTTGGCGATCTGATCCGTTACGGTGCACAGAGCGTCCTGGTGGTGCTGTGCATCGCGGGCGTCCTGGTGCGCTCGAAGAACCGGCACACCGAGTGGCTGCGCATTGCGCTGTACGTGGCGATCGTCATTGAACTGCTCTACGGCGCCGTGACCCGGCCCGACAGCTTCCTGCTGCTGCCGTACGTGCCGTTCATGGTGGTGCTGGGCACCTTCACGCTCGTCGAGCTCATTGGCCGGCTCGGCTATACCCGCCCGATCTCGAGGTTTGCGCTGATCGCCGTGGCTATCGTGGTGGCGCTGGCGCAGGCGCTCATCGCGACAAACCCGGCCGAAGCGTTCACCAAGGCCGACCGCGACCGCTACCACACCTGCGAGGTGCTCAAGTACATCCTAAGAGAGGAGCTGCTCGACCCGGACGCGGTCGTGCTGAGCAACGTGCCCTGGCACACCGCGTGGTACCTCGACCGCCCCTCGATCTGGCTGCCACCCCGCTACGAGGACCTCATGCGGCTCAGGATGCAGACCGATGAAGAGATCACGTTTGCTTTCCTGGCGGGATACGCGCTGGACAAGGACGCACCGTCGTACGAAATCTGGGAGCGCGGCCTTCGCGAGGGCCGGATGCCGGACAGCTTCGGCCTCGTGCCGTTTCGCTCGACGGTGCTGTCACGGACGGACGTTTTCTCGTCATTCATTTCGCCTCAGCAGCGCGACGTGCTGCTGAAGGAGCTGGGAAAGACTAGCGAAACCTCGGAGCCTTCGGACGAGGAGACACGTTCCAATCAACAAGGGGACCCGTAGGGACCGAGCCATGGCAGAGATGCCCGTATGAACGGCGTAACACCAAGCAGACAGCCGCAGCTCTTGTTGAGCTATCTCCTCCTGGGCGTGCTCCTCACCGCGCTCGCAGTGTCGTTCTACAGGGCGTGGGACTGGTCATCCGAGTCGTGGTTCCGGATCGGCCTGGCCGGCGGGACCAATGCCGGCTACTCACCGGGGCCGCTGATACCGGTGCTGGTGCTGTTCATGATCGGCACACGGCTGCGAAGGCTGCCGCCTACGCCGGAGATCGCAAAGCAAGACTGGTTCAATGCCGCCTTCGAGGCGATCCTGTGGCCCGCAATGACGGGCGTGATCAGGGTGTGGCACCGGATCCGCAACATCTCGATGAGCCCCGAGGCCCAGAAGGCGAAGGCCTATGAGTACAGGACCTATGGCGTGTGGGTGGTCTGGGGGATTCTGGCCGCCGCCTTGGCGCTCTCACTTCACTTGGCCAGCTATTCCAAGTACGCAAGATGGCACTTCATGGCGAAGCCGGTGGCACCCGCGCTCCTGTTCCTCCACGTGGTGATCTTCTCTGCAGCCATCTTCTACGTGGCGTGGAGGATCTTCCACGCCGACGAAAAGGCCCGCGCCTTGTCGGTCCGGTGGACAAGCCAGGCCGCGGGCATCGCGCTACTCCTGTTTTTCTTGCTCTTTCATTTCGCTGCGATCCGCGGCGATATGCTCCGACTTTCGATTGTCTCGTTCCTCGGATGCCTCGTGGGCCTAATCTGGCTCTTCTACGGCTGGCGGGTGGCCCGGATCTTCCTCTTCCCGCTGGCGTTCATGATCTTCACCCTGCCGATGGAGTGGATCGAGGACCGGCTGGGCCTGCCGGCGCAGATCTTCGCGACGAAAAGCTCGGTCAACATTATGGACTTCCTCGGCGTCAAGGTCGCCATGATCGGCAAGACGTCCTTCGAAATCCTTAGGGAGAGCAAGAGCGTTGACTTCAGCGTCGCCGCCCCATGCAGCGGGCTCAAGTCGCTGGTGGCGCTCACGGCGATCTCGGCCACCTACGCCTACATGACACAGAAGACGATGCCGAAGATGGTGGCCATCATGCTGTGCGGCCCCTTCATCGCCGTGCTGACAAACATCGTCCGGCTCGTCGCCGTCGGCGTGACGGCGCAGTTCTGGGGCCGCGGTCCGGCGATGGCGGTGCACGACCGCGCGCTGCCGATCTACATCCTCGGGATCCTGTTACTGATGGCAATTGACAAGCTGGTCAACTCCAAGTGGTTGAGAATCGAAGACTTCTGATCGCCCTCGCGGTGGTGTTCCTGGTAGGGATCGTCGCTCGCTTCACCCTCACCAGTGTGGCGCTCCAGGCGGACCCTTACTACGTGGGCGTGCCCGACGAGACGCCGAGCTTCCGGGCGGTCGAGGTCTACGTCTGCCCCGAGTGCACGGCAGCATTCTACGACGCCTACAAGAGCCGGATGCTGGACGAGGAGGCCCGGCAAGTTCTCCAGAAATACCGCCTTCAGTACGAGGAACCAGGCGAGAACGGGTGCTGCCCGAACCACCCGGACCAAAAGCTGACAAAGACCGCGGAGATCCCCGTTCACCCGCAGGTCACTTTCGGGCTTCCGGAAGACACCGAGTATATCATTCGAGCCTATCTCCCGAAAAACACTCGCCGAGACCGCGCGACCGGACCGATTGAGCTCACCATCGTTATCAGCAGCACAGACAGGCGGAGCATCCACCGTGCCGAGAGCTGCCTGAACGCCCAGGGCTGGACGATGCAAACCCAGGGGACCGTAACACTCAAGTGCAAGGGGGTCCCAGGGAACAAACTGAGCGTGCGCTCCCTCCTGATGGAGACGTTCAGGGGCGGACGGCGCGGCGAGACTGTACGCGTTGAGCGTATGGTGTTGTATTGGTATGCGGCTCTGCCGGACCGTGTTACGTCAAGCGAATACAGGCGGCTCGCGACGATGTTCTATGACCGCCTTGTCAGAGGGGCCAACTACCGATGGTCCTACGTGCTGGTCTCGAAGCGCCTTCAGCCCGGCGAGAGCCCGGCGGCAGCCTCCCGCGAACTCGAGCAGTTCGTCAAAGAGTTTGCTGAACTGGCCCAAAAGGGGGAAGTGACGGATTAGCTCTCTGGCCGAGAGCAATATCCGCGAGAGACTTTTCGGCGGTTTCCCGCCTTTTTGTTGACAATTGGCTAAACATATGCTATAAGGCACTTAGTTTAGGGCAGATTCCGATCTCAAGGGGTATCGGAGTAAGGATCGCGCGCCCTTAGGGTGCGCGTTTCCCACCACTCTCGCGAAAAGGAGGCCATTCGTGTTCAGACTCTTCTGTACGTCGTTACTGCTTCTGGTGCTGGCTGTTCCCTATGTGTTTGCCGCTGAGCCCGCGGAGGCCGAAGGGGAGACGCCCGCGGAGGATGCCGAGCCGGTCGTCGAGGAGAAGCCGATGACACAGGCCGAGCTCGCGGTCGCCATCGTCAGGATGCTCGGGCTCGAGAACGAACTCCCTCCTGGTGCTACCGAGCTGGACTACATTGATTTCCTCCGGGGTCGGGGCGTCCAACCGCTGCCGACCTGGAACCCCCATGAGGAGGTGACAAAGGAGGTCCTTGCGGTCGTTGTGGTTCAGGTACTCGGGCTGCTCTCGGAAGTCGCGGACAAGGAGAACGTGAACGACTACGTGACGGTCCTCGAAGAGCACGACCTGATCCTGACGAGCGTGCGCGACGTGTTGAGCGAGATCGAGGTGATCAACCCGCTGGTGCAGATCATCCGGGGGACCTCCCTCGACGGCTACGAGGACAACCTTTCGTCAATTCGCGGGCGCTAGGGCCGCGGGCGGCCCGGACGGGGCCGCGACAACCGCACAGGGAGATCGAGGTCTGATGAAGGGGACCGTTGTGGTCGCGGCCGCGGCGGCTATCGCGGCGCTGTTTGCCGGCGCCGAGGGAGCACAGCCCGATGCGTCGCAGGGCGATGGCGCATCGGCGACCGTCACCACCCAGCGCGGCACAACTGAAGCGCTGCTGCTCGACGCGACACAATGGGAGAACACGGAGGTCGGCCGTCTCTACGTGTCCGGGTCGGAGTTCAGGACCGGCACGCGCTCCTACATCGAAGTCAGCCTTGACGAGAACAACAGCTTCCGCATCAAGGGCACAACACGGGTCAAGGTCAGCAAGATCCTCGACGCCTCCACGGACGTGTCCGGTAAGGTCGTCAGGCTTGTCGAGCTGCAGGTCATTGACGGCGAAGTGAACGCCCGCCTCAACCGGCTTCCTGACGACGTGCGCGTCAAGGTTTCCACACCCACGGCGGTCGCCGGCACTACGGGCACCGGCTTTACCGTCGGCTTCCGCAAAGCGGAGCGGCTGACGCTCGTCACGGTGATCGAGAGCAACGTGCTCGTCGAGGCGCTCGACAGGGCGGACAAGACGATCATCGTCAACGCCCTCGAGCAGGTCGAAGTGCGATCGTGGAAGGGCGGCAAGATCACGGCCACCGGCCGCGGTGTGCTGAGTGAGAAGCTGCTCGGCAAGGATTTTGTGGAGAAGTTCCACCGGCGGGCCGAGAAGTTGGCGGTGGTCGCCACGGGCACAGGGCACGCCCCCGAGGACGTGGCGGAGAGGGACGAGCGCCGCGCCGAGTCGGAGGCGGCTGCCCACGACGCGGCGCACGCGGCGCTTTCCGCCGTCGTACTGCAGCTCGTCGTGAACGAATCCACCACGGTGTCCGACCTGCTGGCGAAGGACAACGCGCTTGCGGCCAAAGTGTACGAGATCATCGCCGCCGCGTCCGCCGCCGAGACGACGTTCGCCGCCGACGACTCATGCACCGTCACGGTGCAGGCGGACATCACGGCGATCGGCGAGGTGCTCGGCCGGAAGCTCGTCGCCACGATCGCCTCGGTCCGCGAGATTCCCAAGGCGGCCTACCTCAAGAAATTCGGCGCCCGGGCGCTCAACACCACGAAGCGCGCCGCCGAGACTGATGCCCAGCGCCGCCTCGCCGGGAAGATCAACGGCAGCATTATTAAGCGCGGCAGCACGCTCGAAGACGAGGCGGATCGGAACGCGCAAGTGCGCGCCACGATCCTGGGCGTTGTCCAAGGCGCCATCGTCGAGGAAGAGCGCTACTTTTCCGACGGCTCGGTTGCGGTCCTGATGAGTTGCATGCTCGGCCAGATCGCCGAGAACCACGGCGAGATCGTTGGCGAGACGTTTCTCTCGAGCCCCGCGCCCGCCGTCATCCACGACTTTATGGACTACCGTATGATGAGACAGCTTGCCGCTATTGCGCCCGGGCAAGATGCGGGTAAGGGCGCGAGGGTCGTTGAGGAGAAAAAGAAAACGCAGGGTGATCTCGCTCAAGAGATCGTCAGGATGCTCGGGCTCGATTCCGAGCTCCCACCTGACGCGACCGAGCTCGACTACATTGGCTTCCTGCGCGATCGAGGGGTCCGACCGCTGCCCGATTGGCGCCCCGATGAGGAGGCGAACGAAGAAGTCCTTGCGGTCGTTATAGTTCAGGTGCTAGGGTGGCTCTCGGAAGTCGAGGACCCGACCAACCCGGACGATTACATTGCGCTGCTCGAGGAGCGGGGTCTGATCCTGACCAGTGTACGCGGCATGTTAGGCGATATCGAGGTGGTCAACCTGCTGGTCCAGACTACCCACGGGACATCGCTTGGTGGATTGTACGAGGACAATCTGTCGTCCATTCGCGGGCGCTAGACTGTGACCGGCCCGATGAGGCCGTGGGAACCACACAGGGAGATTGAGATCTGATGAAGAGAACCATTGTGGTCGCCGTTGCGGCGGCTGTTGTGGCGCTCGTCATGAGCGCCGAGGGAGCGCAGCCTGCGTTCGGCCCCGTCGTAGGCGGGGCGTACGACGAGCTGTTGCCCATTCTGGTCCGGGGCCGCACGATCGTGCCGTCCTTCAAGATCCGTTTCGAGCACGACGACAACATCTTCACCGAGGAGACCGACCCGGTCAAGCAGTGGAAGTTCGTGCTGGAGCCGAAGATTGACATCCACATCCTGCGCGAACTCGCCTACTACGGCCTGACGTATCAGTACAGCCTGCAGGTCTACGAGGATCGCGACCCGGACACCGACCAGTCGCACGACGTGACGCTCACGCTCAACCAGAAGCTCAGCGAGCGGCTCGAGGTCAAGGTCCGCGACCGATACCGCCACATGCAGGAGCCGGAACTGGTCGAGGTGACCGTTGCCGAAGGCCCCGTCGGCGAGCGGGTGATTACCCGCCGGCAGCGCAACGACCGCGACTACAACGTCTTCAGCCCCAATGTGATCGTCGATGTAACGTCCAAGGTCAACACGAGCCTCGCGTACGAGCACATCTGGGTTGACTACGAGGACGCGGAGGTGAGCATCACGGGCGACCGCATCCAGCAGAGCGGGTCGGCCACCGCGAACTACATCTTGTCGCCCAAGACGTACCTGACGCTCTTGTACCGCTACCACGATATTGACTACGACTCCGACGAGAGCAAGGTCGACTCGACGTCCAATATCGTTTCGATCGGCGCGACGCACCAGTTTTCGCCCACGCTGACCGCGAGTCTTCAGATCGGCGTCGAATGGCGCGATTTCGCCGATTACACGCGCACCACGGCGGACGGCACCGAGGAGGTCGTCACCGACCAGGAACAAACGGCTCCGTACGTCTCCGCCAGCATCCGGGCGCCGGTGAGCGAGACGATCGCCACCGAGGTCGGCTACACCTATCGCATCGAGGAGACGACCGAGTCCGCCTTCCTCTCGCAGGAGCTACAGTCGGTCTACCTCGGCATCTCCCAGTCGTTCACCGACCGGTTCTCGGCCGTGTTCAACGCCACGCTTGACTTCGGTGAGCACAGCATTGACGAGGCCCGGTTCCCCGAGACGCAAAGCGACTTCGACGAGCAGACGCTGCTGTTCGCGCTCGTGTTCCGGTACAGGATCAAACCGAACTGGAATGCCGAGGTTGGTTGGCGGTTCACCGACGTAGACTCGGACTTCGCCGGCCAATCATACAGGAGAAATCGGACGTTCGTCGGCGTCAGCGCGATCTTTTGAGCGACCGGGCGGGCCCCCGGAACGATCTTGGAGGAAACCGAAAGCCCCCCGGATGCGTCTGAAGCACGGACGCATAGCTACGCCCTGGAGAGAGGGCTGAATCCCCTAAACCGCCGGCGTGTCTACGCCGTTAGCTTTGGTGTTGGCAGAGTCCCCTCCGGCTGAGAAGAAACAAGGAGTGTGAGGGTCGTGAATTCCTCTCCTGCTGCTCAATCCCAAACCGAGACCGATAAGCTGCACTTTCTCGATTACTGGCAGGTGATCACCAAGCGGAAGGAAGTGATCATTGCGACGGCCGTCATCCTGATTTTCGCCGTCACCGTCTACTCGTTTGTGGTGCGGTCACAGTACACGGCGTTCAGCCAGGTGCGTATCGACACCATGGCCGCCACGATGCACCCCTTCCTCGCGCCCGGCTCCGAGCAATACTTTCCGCGGGTGCTCGACGAGGCCGAATTCAACACGCACCAGCGTGAGATCGTCTCCGCCCCGGTGCTGCGCAAGGTCATCGAAGGGAAGGTGACCCGCACCGGGTGGCGGTGCGAACAGTGCGGCAAGGAGTACACGGCCGCCGAAATCCTCGACGCGAAGCTCGTCCAGTGCACTCGCGAAGGGTGTGGTGGTCATGTCGGCCGCTACACCGAGCCCAAGTACCCGGAGTGGGTGGACCTGCGCCGCAAGTGGGCCAAGGACGATAACGCACCCGAGACCTACTCGATCCAGGTGGCCGTCGAGATGCTCGAGCGCCGGGTGCGGGTACGGCCCGAGCGCGGCACGCGCCTGATCAACGTCTCGTACACAAGCCCCGACAAGACCGAGGTCGCCCGCATCGCCAACATGATGGCCGAGGTCTACAAGCAGCATCAGGAGAAAGAATCGAAGAGCCAGATGAACGAGGCGCTTTCGGTGCTGCTCGAGGAGATTGATCTGCTACTGCGCGGCTCCGGCACGACCAAGGGCCTGCGCCAACTCGAGGACGAGTTGGACAAGTTCAAGCACGACAACCGGCTCGTGATCAACCCGGGCGGGGTAATCGAGCAAATGGACCTCAACCGGTTCAGGGCCAACAGGCTCGACCTCGAGGTACAGATCACTGGTCGGCAGGAACGCCTCAGACTCCTCGAGGAACTCGACCGCGATCAGAAGATCGCCTCGCTTGAAGGGGACCAATCACTCTACGACTTCAGGCGAATGCTTGCCGAGCAGAACATTGTCCTGAACCAGGCCCTCATCGAGCGGGGGCAGGATCATCCCGAAGTCAAACGGATCAAGCAGTCAATCGAGGACCTTGAGAAGAGGATTGACACCCAGGTTGAAGGCATCCTCACCTCGATGCGCGTTCAGCTCGAGGCGTTGCAGAGCCAGAAGCGCGAGCTCGACACCAAGATTGAGCAGATCGAGAACGAGATCTTCAAGAAGGAGGAGCTCCTGAGCGAGTACCGCCGCAAGGCCCAGGAGGTGGATCGCCTCAACACGATCTATACCCAGATCACCCAGAAGAAGACGATGGAGTTCATCAAGCAGTCCATCCCTTCCTCGCGCATCGTAATCACGCAGGCCGCGTCGCCGCCGATGACGCCCTCGAGGCCGAACCGGTTCATCAACATCCTCATCGGCGTCGTGGTCGGCCTCACGGTAGGCACCGGGCTCGCCTACTTCATCGAGTACCTCGACACAAGCGTCAAGACCATCGAGGACCTCGAGCGCAACCTGAACATGCCGATACTCGGCGTGATCCCGCAACGGGTGAAACTGCTGACCGAGGTGACGCACAAGTCGCCGGCTTACGAGGCGTACCGGATGCTGTGGACCAACATCGAGTTCGCCCGGCAGGACTCGAAGCTGCGCACGCTGCTCGTGACCAGCGGCGGCGTCGGCGAGGGCAAAACGACGAGCCTCGTGAACCTGGCGATCGTCGCCGCCCGCGAGGGCAATCGCGTGCTCGTCGTGGACAGCGACTTCAGGCGCCCGCGGGTGCACAAGCTGCTGGGGATCTCGAACCGCGAGGGGCTCACCGACGTGCTGCTGCGCAACGTGGATCCCGACCGCGTTGCGGTCGAGACCAAGGTGCCCAACCTCTGGGTGCTCTCGAGCGGCAAGCTCCCGCCGAACGCGATGGGGCTTTTAAATTCGCGCAATATGCGCGAGTGCATCGAGTACCTGCACGACAAGTACGATATTATCCTGTTCGACTCGCCGCCGGTGATCGGCGTGAGCGACGCCTCGGTGCTCGCCGGCCTCGTGGACCGGATCGTACTGATCGTCGAATACCGCAAGTACCCGAAGAGCGTGGCGACCCGCGCCAAGAAGATCCTCGAGAACGTCGGCGGGCGGATCCTCGGCGGGGTCATCAACAACCTGAACATCGTCAAAGAAGACTACTACTACTACTCGCAGGTGTATCACTACTTCCAGTCGGCCGACGAAGAGGCCGCCGAGGACGACGAGGCGCCTGAGGGGAACGGGGCGCCCGGCGAGGGCGAACCGCCCGATGACCGGAAAGATGCCACGTAGAATGCGTTTACCGGGGTCATACGCATGAGGAGGATGAGCAGAATGACTTGGATGCGTCTCGGATTGGTCGCGCTGGCCCTGCTCCTGCTTGTAGGGGCCTCGTGCATGCCGGACAGGGCTGCCATCACACCCGGAGAGCCGGAGCCGCCACAGGGCAATCCGGTGACCAACTACAGGATCGTGCCGGGTGACGTGCTCACCATCGAGGGCGGCAAGCACCAGGAACTGAGCAAGGAGTCGCTCCGCGTTGATGAAAAGGGCGAGATCAACCTGCTCTACATCGGCAGGATCGAGGCGGCCCGCAAGACCAAGGGCGAGCTCGAGGAAGCGATCAACGAGGCCTACAGGGAATTGGGCAAGTACGAGGACCCGCAGGTCAGCGTCAGCGTGCTCACACTCTTCTACTACGTGGACGGCCAGGTCCGCGTGCCGGGCAAGAAGCAATACCTGCGCGAGATCACGCTGTACCGCGCCATCGTGGACGCCGGCGGGTTCACTGAGTTCTCTGCGCCGTCGCGGGTGCGTTTGCTCAGGCCGACGGCTGACGGCATAACCGAAGTGTACAAGATCAACGTCACACGCATCATGCAGGGCGGGCCCGACACCGTCGTGATCCTGCCCAATGACGTGATCCGGGTGCCCAAGAGCATCTTCTAACTGCACGGGAAGGTAAGTTGGCGATGCAGAGGCTGGCCGTTTTCGTAGGGCTCGTAGCGCTCGTGGCCTTGGTCGGGGCCGGCTGTAACGGGAGGGTCAAATCGGTCCCCCTCCCGGAGGTGCAGGGCGAAAGCGACCCGATCGAGACGTACCGGATCGCCCCGGGCGATGTGCTCTCCATTGACGGTGGGAAGAATCCCGCGATCACCAAGGACGCCCGCGTTGATGAACAGGGCCACATCAGCCTGATCTACATCGGCAAGTTCAAGGCGGCGGGCAAGACAAAGAGCGAGCTGGAAAGGGACATTGACACCGCCTACAAGGAGTTGGGCCACTTCACCGAGTCGCAGGTAAGCATCACCGTCCTCACGCTCTTCTATTATGTGGACGGCCACGTGCGTGTGCGCGGCCGTAAGCAGTACGTGCGTCAAATCACGCTGTACCAGGCGATCGTCGAAGCCGGCGGGTTCACTGAGTACAGCAACCGGGCCAAGGTCCGCGTGCTCCGCCCCCAGTCGGGCAAGGACCCGCTCGTGTACGTAATCAACTGCCGGCGCATCATGACAGGGCTGGACCCCGACAGCTTCGTCATCCGCCCCAACGACACGATCTACGTGCCCCGTGGGTATTAGCCGGGGAGACCGCCGCCGCAACATGAGCGCCGGACGCCTTGCGACGACCGGCGACAGGTTATTGGCCCTTATCGGCCCACGATTTGCTACACTACGGCTGTCGTTCGGGCCTTTCGTTTACTGTCGAAAACCCAGACGAAGGTCTGCCGCGTATGGCACACAGCGCTCAACACGTCCCGGAAACGGCTCCCGAGGAACCGAGCTGGGTGCGCCCGGAGCCGCTTCGGCGCAACTTGGAGACGGAGCGAATCGAGAAGATCTGTGACGCGATCGTCCTCGTGCTCCTGGTGGGCGTGCTCGTCCTGACGCCGATCGCTTTCGGTGGGGCGGACCAGGACCTTGCGCCGTTCTCGAAGACCCCGTTCGGCACGGTGCTCTACTATTTCAACTACATCATCGTGGCCGCCGCGGTGCTGATGGTGCTCGCGTGGGCGGTCAAGATGATGCTCACCGAGCGGATCGTACTGGCGCGCACGCCGCTGGACCTGCCCCTCTTGCTGTTCCTCGCCTACGCCTTCGTGCGGGCACTCACGTGCGCGGCGCCGACCGTGGCGCTGCGCGAGGTCGGTTGGATAACCGCCTACGTGGCGATTTTTTACGTGGCCGTCAACGTCTTGCGCACGCGCCGGCAGCAGCACATCGCGGTGGGCGCGATCGTGGGCGCTGCGTTGCTGCTCACACTTGTGGCGCTGGCGCTGACGCTGCAGCCGAAAGCACGCGACTTCGCGCTCACCCTCGAGCGACCCTCGGGGTACCACGGCCGCCTGGGTGCGAGCTACATCTGCCCGAACCACTTCGCCGGCTATCTCGAGATGGCGATCCCGCTCGTGCTCGCCTTCATCATGATCTCGAAGGCACGCCTCGCCCACAAGATCGTCGCCGGGGCCCTGGGGCTTGCCATGGTCATCGCCATCATCTTCTCGATGTCGCGCGGGGGCTGGATCAGCCTGACGCTCGGGATCACCTTCCTCCTGGCGGCGGCCACCACGCAGAAGAGGATCAACCTGCTCGCGTGGATCCTGCCGCTGATCGCGATCGTGGTGACGGTCACGGCCATCATCGCCCGCGACCCGAGGGTGCGCCAGCGCTTCGCGGTCGTCGCCGACAAGGAGGACTTAAGCTACGGCGGGCGCGCGCTGGCCTGGAAACACACGCTCGACGTGGTGCAACGGCGCCCGGTCTTCGGTACGGGACCCGGCACGTACCGGTGGGCGTTCACCCGTGCGCAGCCCCAGGGCCTCCGGCTCGATGTGCGATACACCCACAACGACTACCTGCACACGCTCTCGGACTACGGCGCCGTCGGCCTCGGGCTCGTGTTGTGGGCGGCGGGGGCGTTCGCGTACAGGGGCGTGCGCGCACTGCGCCGCGCCAAGAAGAGCAGTGATCTGGCGCTCGCCATCGGCGTCATGGCGAGCGCGGTCGCCATCGCCGCGCACTCGTTTGTAGACTTCAACATGCGCATCCCCGCCAACCTCGTCACCATGCTCGTGCTCGCGGCCGTGCTGGTGGCGGTTCGTCAGTACCAGCTCCGCCGCCTCGCCGAGCTTGTCATCTTCAAGCGCCGTGGCGAGGTCCGCCTCCGCACGGCGACCAAGGTGGCCGCGATCGCGGCCGTCTCGCTCGCCTCGGTGGCGATCCTTATCGTCAATGCCCGCAAGCACGAGGCGCGGATCGCCTACCACCGCGGGCGCGAGTCGGACACGACCCTTGTCGAGCCGATCGGCCTCAAGGAGCGAGTGGTCAATGAAGTCTCCCAGATCGAGAGCGTGACGCCCAAGCAGCTCGACGCGGTCGTCAAGGCGATCGCGCAGCTCGAGAGCCCGACAGCGCGGGAGATAGACCAGACAATCCGGCAGGTTGCGCGAGCGAAACAGCTCGAGCCGCGGCAAGTGGACGCGCTCATCACCGCGGCCTCGCGGGCAAGGCGCCTCACGCTCGAAGATCAGGACCTGATCGTCACCGCCTATCAGAAGGCGATCCGGCTCGACCACTCGAACTTCGAGTTCCACGCCGCGTTGCTGAACTTCTACCGCTGGAAGGGCGCGAACTCGGTGCTGCGCAAGGACGTGGCGCTCGAGGCGTTTGGCCGCGCGATCCCCTACGGCAAGGACGCCTTCCGGCTCAACCCGCTGTCGGCTCGCGTCGCCTTCAACATGGGCGAGACCTACAAGTGGACCTACTCGATCCTCAAGGCGGACGATCCGTTCGGCCTTGTTGACAAATCAGCCTACAAACCGCTGGACTTCTACGAAGCGCAGGCACGCCGGTGGTACGACACGGCGATTCGCCTCCACCCCGAGAACGGCATCTACCGCGAGGGATACGGGCAGTTCTTCGAGTGGGCGGGCGAGCTCCGCTCGGCGCTTGTTCAATACAACAAGGGTCTCAAGATTTTCGCCGACGCGCCGTGGCACCAGGCGGTCTTCAAGAAGCGCATCCGGCGCATCGAGAAAAAGCTGCGGCAGCTCGAGCCCGGCCCAAGCACGCCGGACGAGGCTGCACCAGGTGACGAATCGAACGAGGCAACGGGTGATAACGCCACTGAACCGGAGAGCAAGTGATGCCAATCTACGAATTCGAATGTGCCGTATGCGGCCGGCGCTTCGAGGACCTCGTGAGCCTTTCGGCGGACCTTACAAAGGTCCGCTGCCCGAAATGCGGCAAAAAGAGGGCGCGGAAGCTCCCGTCCGTCTTCGCCACGAGCGAACGGCGCGGCACCGACAGTTCCTCGTCGAGCGACCCGACGTGCCCTACCGGCACCTGCTCACTCTCTCGCTAGCTCGTGCTACGTAGCGAAGCTACTTCGCAGAGTAGTAGAGGAGCCCCGACGTGACCGAACGAGACGACGAGCTGCTCAAACGCATCTGGGCGCCGTGGCGCCTCGACTACGTCCAGGCCGTCCACAACGAGGGCGACGACGGCTGCATCTTCTGCCTGCCGCCCGAGCCGGACGAGGACCGCGCCCGCCCCATCGTCGTGCGACGGGCCGACTGCATCGCCATCCTCAACCGTTACCCCTACAACAACGGGCACCTGCTCGTTGCACCCGCAAGGCACGTCGCCACGCTCAGCGAACTCTCCGACGACGAGATGACCGCGCTGATGCAGCTTATACGCGATTTGATCGAGCTGCTCGAGCAGACACTCGGGCCGCAGGGCTTCAACGTCGGCCTCAACCTCGGCCGCGCCGCCGGCGCCGGCATCCTCGAGCATCTGCATTTCCACATCGTGCCGCGCTGGGTCGGCGACACCAACTTCATGCCCGCCACCACCGGCACGAAGGTCATGCCCCAATCACTCGACGCCCTCTGGGAGCTGCTGCGCTCCAAGGTCGGCTCTGAGTAGCCGTCAGCGGCCCGCTTGTTTCTCCGCCATGCACCCCAATGCGCGAACACCGTTGACCGCGGCCGTTTGGCGTGCTACAATGAAATGCGTGGAAGCGATGTTCGGACATCGCTTGCGGAATATGATGTGGAGAAGAAGGCGCTCAACGCTATGGCCCGAAGAAAAGGGAACTCATGGTGAAGAAAAAAAGGAAGGCCGCGCCCGCCCCGCTTGTAAGCTCAGCCGAAGGCATGCCTGTAGACGGACCACGTGTCGCGGCGCGGTGTCCTTCGTGCGGCCACGAGGCGGTGTTCGACCGATTCGACGGGATCAAGGACCTCTTGTACCGCGGACACGTGTACGGGCAGCGCAAGTGCCCGAATCCCGACTGCAAGGGCCATCTCTTCTTCGTGAGCAAGGGGAAGGAGGGCGTCACCACCTTCCCAGCCCAGCGGGTTGACTTCGAGAAGGACGGCGTCCCCGAAAGAGTGATGGCGCCGCTCGACGAGGCGCTCGAGTGCCACGCCAACGGCTGCTACACGGCCGCGGCAATGATGACGCGGCGCGCGCTCGAGGAGATCTGCGACGACAAGGCCGTCGCGGGCCAGACGCTGCTGGAGCGGCTTAAGGACCTCGGCCGCGAGATCGTCGTTCCCGACAAGCTGCTCAAGGAGATCAACGTGCTGAGCGTCTTCGGCGACGAGAAGGCCGACGCACGCCTGAGCACCTTCCCCCAGGTCGGCAATGAGGAAGCCGACGCCGGCCTCGCCCTCGCCAAAGAGATCGTCAAAGCCGCCTACCAGTACGACCGGCTCATAGACAAGCTCCACGCCCTCAAAGAGAAGTAAGCCCCAAGCGATCTCACGCCAAGGCGCAAAGCCGCAAACGAGAAAAGCCCGCCGAAGCCGAAGCACGAAGAAAACCCCCAACCCCGGAAGGGGTTGAACAAGGGTTGCCACCGCGGCCGCTGCACGTGTTCGACCCCTTCGGGGTCGGCACCTTTTTCCTCGGTCCTCCTCTTCCCGTGGGTTTCACCCACGGCTATTCACCTTGCTCCCCTCCGGGGAGCTATTGCCGTTGCCGAATGCTTCGAGTCCTGGGGAGGGCACAACGACCGTCCCTCTCCCAAGCCCGAGCAACGGTCGGCGCTGTTGCAGATGGGTACTGTCGAACGTGCGCCTGTTGATAGAACGGGCAAGAGACGGTCGCCGCGTTTTTCAACAGGCCCTGAAGCCGGTGGCAAAGGGCTCTTCTCCGCCAAGGCTTCCTCCTCCGCTAAGCTACAGAGGACACGACGGAAAACAAGACGGAGGGCATGATGCCGGCTAAAAGCTGAGAAAAGACCGCTTGTCGAGCTTCTTCGAAAGCGGGATGATTCCAGAGATACTGCGGTCGCATATCGCTGAAAGACCTCTTGGCCCCCGTGCGCTCTCTAACCGCCGAGCAATGGTCACCTGAGGAAATCATCTTCCCTGCCGCCACGTTCCGCCTCAAGATGCGGTAAACTTCCTGAGCCCGAGAGCGTTCAATCGAGTGGTAGGGATTGGGGCCTTGACACGTGAGGAAGAACTGAGGCTGATCCGGGCCTTCCAGGCCGGCGAGACGGGCGCGTTCGACGCGCTGGTCGAAGACTTCCGCGCGAGGGCCTACTCTTTGTCATTCCAGTGGACGCAGAACCGCGAGGATGCGCTCGACGTTTGCCAGGATGCCTTTCTGAGGCTGTACCGGGCGCTGCCGAGGTGGTCGGCGCGGGCCTCGATCTTCACCTGGCTCTACCGGGTGATCGTCAACCGCGCGATTGACATGCAGCGCAAACGGGCACGGCGCAAGACGGTCTCAGCCGATGCACTGCGCGAGGGCGATGTGCGCGGCCTGCCGGAGCCGCAGGCGAGCGGGTTGGCGGACCCGGAGCGGCTGGCGTCGTCGAAGGAGCTCGAGGGCCGGATCCGCGACGCGGTGATGGCGCTGCCGCCCAAGCAGCAGCAGGTCTTCGTGCTGCGGCACTTCGAGGAGCTGCCGCTCAAAGAGATCGCGGCGATCCAGCAGACGAGCCTCGGGGCGGTCAAGGCGACGCTGTTCCAGGCGGTGCGCAAGGTGCGAGCGGCGCTGGCGGACTACTGGCCTTGACAGGCCAGTAGTCCGAGCGACCAATGGCTCTAGCGAGCCATTGGTCAGCGGGGTGGTTCGCCTGCGATGGCTCATCATCGCTGCGACCCCCGGCGACGACGGTTGTGGAGCAAGAGTATGAATAGAAAGCGATTCGACAAGCTGATGAAGCGGCTGAGCACGGGCGAGCTGACGGACGCCGAACGCCGTGAGCTCGATAAGCTCTGCGCCGATAGCGATCTGCTGCGTGCCGAGGTGCGCGAGACCGAGGCGATCCTCGCCGCCGCGCACGCCGCGGAGGTCAAGCCGCCGAGCGAGTTCGAGTGGGCGGCTTTCTCGACACGGCTCAAGGCGACGATCGAGACCGAGGCGCCTAGGCCGTACGGCCGCCTTAGGCTCCTGCTTACGAGCCTGGGCCTCTCACCTGCGTTCTCGCCCAGGCGGTTTGCCGTCGCCGCGTCGGCCGTGGCAGCCGTGGCGATCGCGGTGCTGATCGCGGTGATCGCGCTCCGGCCAGGCACGCCGCCGGAAAAGGAAGTGATCGCGTGGGACGTTCCGGAGCCGGAGTGGACGCTATCAGAGATCCAGGAGACCTATGCGCTCCCCGAGATCCTCCCGGACGAGGAAGTGCTGGTGCTCGAGCAGAAGCTGTGGAAGGAGCTGGACGAGGTGGACCAGGTCATCGAGGGAGCGCCGTCGTTCAATGACGATGGCACGACGGATGAGGAGTACATTCTCGGCTGAGGCCCGTTGCGCGGCCTCGGCCGGTCATATGGAGAGAGGTGAGCGAGCAATGAAACGCACGGTGATCGTCAGCGCGCTTGTCGCCGCGCTGGTGTTAGCGGCGGTGGTCGTCGCGCAGGACCCCGGTGGCGGCAGAAGGCCGCAGTTAATCGAACAGCCGAAGCGCCAACGGCCCGGCCCGGGCGGAGTGCCGAGGTCCGGTCATGGGTCTGGGCTGGAGCTCAAGCGCATCGAGCGCGAGTACGCGGAAGAGGTGCGCCGCGCCCACAAGGAGATCGAGGAGATGCGCCGCAAGCTCGTCGAGAATGGCGAACGGTTGCGCTCGCTCTGGAATCAGGCCCTGGAGGCCGAGACGCCGGAAGTGCGCCAGAGGCTCCGGCCCGAGTTCGAACGCCTCGCCAACGAACACGCTGACATCGAACTTCGGATCGCGCGGCGCCACGTCGAGATCGCGCAGAAGGGATTCGATCTCGCCCTGCAACGCCTCATCCAGGCGAAGGTCGCGCTCCGAGAAGCGCAGATCAAGCAGCACCGGCGCAAGGAGTGGTTCAGGGGCGAGTGGGGCAAGCGCCTGCGCAAGGCAAGGGCCGATCACATCAAGGAGCTCAGGGAGCACCGCCGGAAGTCGGAGGAGACCCCGGGCGAGGAGCCGGAGGATACCCGGGAAGCGCCACCCGACGAGCGGGCCGAATAGACAGAAGAACGGCGCCGGCATCTTACCCGCCGCACCTTCAGCGAAGGAGGGTGAACGAGCCAGGCTAGTATCGCGTCCCGGAAGTTCCTGTACGAATCATGCTGTCTTTCCCCGGTGCCCTGAAAGGGCTGCATAGAGAAGTTCAGGGTCAGCGAAGCGGCTCCCCTGAGTGCCATCGAAGGGCCACTCTGGGTGAGCTGTTGCCCATTGACCCCGCGCCTAAGCACCGCTACGATACCGCCGAAGGCGCAGGCGCGTCTGCCGCACTCGAACGGGAGAGACGATGAGCATTCTCGACGAGATTCGGGCTAAAGCCAAGGCGCTCCGCAAAACGATCATCCTGCCCGAGACCTACGACGAGCGCGTGCTCGACGCCGCCGATGCCCTGCTTTCAGAGGGGATCGCGAAGGTGATCCTGATCGGCAACCGGCACGAGATCCTCGAGAAAGGGACCGATCGCGCACACCTCGAGCACGCCACCTTTATCCGATCCGACGACCCGAAGTACACCGACGATTTTGCGGGCGAGTACTACGAGCTCCGCAAGCACAAGGGGATGACGCCGGAGCAGGCGCGCGAGACGATGGCCGACCACGTTTACTTCGCCGCGATGTGCGTGCGCCGAGGGATCGGCGACGGCCTTGTCGGCGGCAGCATCGCACCGACGGTGAAGATGCTCCGCGCCACCCTTCACATCCTCAAGACCGCGCCCGGCATCGAGACGCTCTCGAGCTGCTTCCTCATGGTGGTGCCGGACACGAGCTTCGGCGTGAACGGTGCGCTGATCTATGCCGACTGCGGCGTCGTGCCAAACCCTGACGCCGAGCAGCTCGCCGACATCGCCGTGGCGGCGGCCGGATCGTGCCGCGCGCTGCTGGGGGCCGAGCCCAAGGTGGCGCTGCTGAGCTTCTCGACGAAAGGGAGCGCGGACGATGAGACGCTCGACAAGGTGCGCGAGGCGGTCGAGCTCCTCAAGGCGCGCAACGTGGACTTCGTGTTCGATGGCGAGCTCCAGGGCGACGCGGCGCTTGTGCCCGGAGTGGCCAAGCGCAAGGCCGCCGACAGCCCGATCCAAGGCGACGCCAACGTGCTGATCTTCCCCGACCTGAACGCGGGCAACATCGCCTACAAGCTGACCGAGCGGCTCGCCGGCGCCGACGCCATCGGCCCGCTGCTCCAGGGCGCCGCGAAGCCTGCGAACGACCTGAGCCGCGGCTGCGACGCCGAGGACATCGTGAACGCGGCGGCGATCACGGCGCTCCAGGCGGCCATGACGAAGGGGTAGCCGGCAGGGGTCTCAAGGAAAGGAGACTCGCCCGGACTGATTGCCGGAACGTACGGCCTGCGCTCAGCCTGCCGCGCTCTCTGTCGCGGCGATCATCCCGAGCGCCAAGCCGATCGCCGCGCGCACCTCGGGCGTGCCTTTCTTGCCGGTGCGCAGTTCCTTCAGCCGCTCCTCGGCGCGGGCGTCGCCGATCTCGCCGAGAATCATGATGAGCAGGAGCAGCTTGTCCCCCTCGGCTGCCGGGAGCTCGTCCACAAGCTTCGGCACTGCATCCGGGCCCATCGAGGCGAGCGCGTTCTCGGCGTTGCGGCGGACCTTCCAGTGCGCGTCCTCGAGCGCACCGATCAGCGGCCCGACCACGCGGGGGTCCTCGAGTCGCCCAAGCAGCCGGGTCACCGGCCCGCGCACGAGCGGCGACGGGTCCTTCAGCCCGGTGAGCAGCATGCTCACAAAGACCGGGTCCTCGATCTCGACGTGCGCGAGCGCCTTGGCCGCCTCGGCGCGCACCGCCTCGTCGCTGTCGGAAACGAGCACCAGCGCCAGCGGGCCGGCCACGTTCCGGCCCGAGATGCGCCCGAGGGCGCGCACGGTGCCGTAGCGCACGACGGGGCTCGGATCGCCGAGGACGGCGAGCAACGGTTTGACGCCGCGCGGGCTGCGGATGCGACCCAGCACACGTGCCGCATAGTAGCGCGCCCAGGTGGCTCCCTGCACCTTGAGCAGCGCCTCCTCGGCGGTGCGGGCGATCACCTCGTCGGGATCGCCGGCGAGCTTCCTGAGTGGCTCGAGGGTCTTCGGGTTTTTCAGTTCGCCGAGGCTGCGGATGGCGCGCAGGCGCATCCGCTTGTTGCCCTCCTCGCAGGCGCACCGCAACACCGACCCCACCGCGACCTTCGGCAACGAGAGCAGCTCGGAGACCTCGTGGATCGCCGCCTCGCCATGCTCGACGAGCGCGTCGGCGGCGGCGCGGCGCACGCGGAAGTACGAGTCGGAGAGGCAGTCAATGAGCGGCAGCACGGCCGCCGGGTCTCTCCCCTTGCCGAGGACGGCAAGGATGTTCGTCCGCATCTCGCGGCTCCGGCTGTGCCTGATCCGGTTGAGCAGGAAGGGCGTGGCACGCGTGCCGAAGGCGGTGAGCGCCTCGACCGCCGCGGCCACCACCCGGCTGTCGCGGTCGCCGAGGCGGCCAACGATCGCATCAATCGAGCCGGGCTCGCCGAGCCGACCAAGGCAGCGGATCGCATGCTCGCGCACGAGCGGCGACTCATCATCAATCACCTCGACCACCGCCGGTGCCACGCTGCTGTTGCCGATGCGGCCCAGCACCTCGCAGATGCCCGCCCGCAGCGGGGCGCTTCTGAGCTCGAGCGCCTCGACGAGCGGGACCACCGAAACGGACCGCAGCCGGCACAGGGTGACGATCACGAGCTCGCGAACCTCGGCGTTCTCGACGATGAGCAGCCGCAGCAGGCGGCGGATCGTCTCGCTCGACTCGTCGCGGGCCATCTGCCCAACGAGCCGCTTGAGCGCCTCGGCCGCCTCGTTGCGCACGATCCACTCCTCGTCGTCGAGCGCATCGGTGAGTGCCTCGACGACGATCGGCTCGCCGAGCCGGCCCAGCGCCGCCACGGCGAACCAGCGGGTCACCGGGTTCTCGGAGCGGTACACGCGCGGCCTCAGCAGCGCCTCGGCCGTGGAGGGGTCGCCGATGCGCGCGAGCCCCTTGGCGGCGTACTGCTGCACCTCGTCGTCAGGGTCGTCGAGCGCATGCACCAACGCCTCGACGGCGCGGGGGTCCTTGTACGCGGCGAGTTTTCTCGCGGCCTCGCGGCGGACCTCCCAATCAATATCGCCCTTGAGCTCCTCGGTGAGCTGGACGAGTGTCTCGGCCACGGCGCACCCTCCCTAGGCGACCTCGATGATGCCTTTGCATCCGCCGCTGGGCGAGGTGGCCGTCATCTCATAGTCGCACTCGATGCCGGTGAGGATCTCGACGGCGGCCTTGAAGCAGCCGATGCGCGCGCAGGTCAGGTTCTGCAGCGGCATCGCCTGGCTTACAAGGTCCCGGCAGCTCTCGCCGTACGGGCAGGCGGCCACCTCGACCTCGACGCGATACGGGTCGAGCTCCTCGACCTTGAACTGGCTCACGTCGTCGAACAGGCCCACCTTGACGCACAGCTCGATGTAGCTCTGCACCGCTTCTTTGATCGTGCTTGCCTGGCGCGGGCGCAGGCCGTACTCCTCCTCGAGAATCCTCAGCAGCGTCTCGGTCGCGTGCTGATAGGCGCGCTCGATGAACGCGCGGGGCCGGATGCCGTGGAAATCGCGCGCGGTCTCCTCGAGCGAGTCGAGCCACACGCGGGCGACGATCCAGCCGGTTATGCTTTTGTCGAGCGTTTTCATTTCTTGTTCACCGCTGTGAAAGTTGGCTCGTTTGTCTGCGGATCAGACGCGTTTTCCGCCCCGGCTCTCCCGGTGGGCCCCGCGCCGTCGGCCTCGAGCAGCCCCATCCGGTCGAGCAGCACCTCGAGCGCCCTCGGCGTCAGCGCAATCGAGTGGTCACGCTGGAGCTGCTTGACGAGGTAGTCGAGTCCGGCGTCGCGATTGTCCGAGAACAGGATCGCGATCTCAGCCTTGTTGTGCTCAGAGAGCGCGGCGAGCTTCGCGTTGATCGTTTCCTCCTCGATCCGCTCCGCCCTGACCTTGAGCATGTGGCTGAGCACCTGCACGGTGGCGCGCCCGATGGCCAGCTCTTCGTTCGTCGGGATGACCAGCACCTTGACCGGCCCGGTGCTGATCGTGGTTTCGTTGGCGGCGTTGCGCGCCTCGTCGAGTGTGATCCCGAACGCCTCGAGCCCCTCGCACGATTTGGTGCGCACGGCTGGCGCGTTCTCGCCGATGCCGCCGGTGAAGACCACGGCGTCGAGCCCGCCGAGCACGGCGCTGTAGGCACCGATATACTTGCGCACCCGGTAGCAGAAGATGTCGAGCGCGAGCCGGTGCTGCTCGTTGCCCTCCTCGGCGCCGGCGATGATCTCGCGCATGTCGTTCGTCGTCTCGCTCACGCCGAGCAGGCCGCTGTACTTGTTCATGAGCGCGTCAACTTCCTCGGTCGAGAGCCCCTCGCGCTGCATGAGGTACGGCACGATAGCGGGATCAACATCGCCGCAGCGGGTGCCCATCACCAGCCCCTCGAGCGGCGTGAAGCCCATCGAGGTATCCACGCTCACGCCGCCCTTGACGGCCGCGACGGAAGCGCCGTTGCCGAGGTGACACGTGATGAGGCGGCACTCCCCCAAAGACTTGCCGAGCACCTCGGCGGCCTGCTGCGCTACGTACATGTGCGAGGTGCCGTGGAAGCCGTAGCGCCGGATGCCGAGCTTGCGGTACAGCGCCATCGGCAGCGCATAGGTGTAGGCGTGCCGGGGGATGTTCTGGTGGAACGCCGTGTCGAAAACCGCGATCTGGTCCTTGCCGGGCAGCAGCGCCGCGCACGCCTCGATCCCCTTGAGATTGTGCGGATTGTGGAGCGGCGCAAACTGGATGCACTCCCGGATCCCATCGAGTACCTCGTCGGTGATGAGCACGCTCTCGGCGAACCGCTCGCCCCCGTGCACAACGCGATGACCGATCGCGCCGATCTCGTCGGCCGACTTAATCATGCCGTAGCGGCTGTGGGTGAGCGTCTTGATCGTCAGCTCGATGGCGGTCTCGTGGTCGAGCACCTCGAGCACCTCCTTGACGCCCCGGCCGCTCTGGGGCGTGTAGCGTAGGATCGCGCTCGAGGTGCCGATCTTCTCGACGATGCCTTTGGCGATCGCCGTGTCGGTCTCCATGTCGAGGAGCTGGAACTTGACCGAGGAGCTGCCGCAGTTGAGGACGAGGACTTTCATGGCCTCCTCATGTGCACGTGTACGAGCGAAGGGGCAGCGCGAAGCTGCCCACGCAAGCCGGTTTCCCAGGAGACAAAGCCTACATCACATCATGCCATACCCCGCCGCGTCCCGTCAATCCGGTTTCCCCGCGCCGCGAAGCAGCAATGGCCGCGCTCGGCTTGCGTGCCGCGTACATGACTGTTACACTCGCTTCGCAATCCACTGACCGGCTCCGGAGGAGGAGCGAGCCATGCCGCCAACGACCGAAGCGATTGACCGGCTGATGAAGCAGCTCCGGCTCGACACGCCGCTGATCGCCGTGTACGACGCCGCGCCGGGCGAGGCGTTCGAGCTCGGCGCGGTGCACGCGCCCCTGATCGAGGCGAAGGGACACACGTGCTGCTTCGCCTACTACGACCGCTGGCTCGACGGGCACACGCTCGTCTTCAAGAAGGGCGGCGGCGGATGCCCCGGCGGCCACCGCGCCTTCGGCATCGAGAAAGAATACCCCGACTACATGGCCCACTTCCTCACCGACGGCGAAGGGGCCCCAATGGGCGAGGGGTTGAAGGCCAGCCCCGAGCTCGCGCAGGAATTTCTGGACAACGCCGTGCCGCCGGAGATCTCGGGCGACACGGTGCTGATCGGGCCGCTGCGGCTCGAGCAGTGGGACAGCGTGCGGAGCGTCACGTTCCTCGTTGACCCCGACCGCCTGGCGGGCGTGATGACGCTCGCGGGGTTCTGGTCGGGCCGCGACGTGGTCAAGGCGCCGTTCTCGTCGGGCTGCGGCATGATGTGGCGGTCGGTTATCGAGGACGACGACTCGGACCCGGCCGTCATCGGCTGCACCGACATGGCCATGCGCAAGTACCTGCCGCCCAACATGCTATCCTTGTCCGTCAGCCCGGCCCGCTTCGAGCAGATGCTCACCTTCCCCGACGACGCCTTCCTCTTCAAGTCCTGGTGGAACACCCTGATGGACAGCCGCGGAAAGGGTAGGCGCGGCAGCAAACCGACCCACAAGGGAGCCGAAACGTGAGTGCAGGAAAGCGAGTCCGTAAGGGAAAGCACTTGCAGGTGATCCTGCTTCCTTGGTTAAGACTTAAGGGGAAGGTCAGCGTCGGGAAGGTAGCGTTCTGGCCGTACAGCCTCCTGAAGAAGGAGAGCAAGCTCAACCGGGATGTGTTCGCCTTTCTTGACAGATACGTGGAGTGCTACCGCCAGAGCACCGGCGAGAAGATTGACGATGTAACGATCTGCACTCACGGGAAGTCCCGCTTCCGGCGGCTGCCGGAAGAAAAGCGAGACGATATCCTTGGCGCGGTCAACGCGCTCGCCTTCACGTCAATCTCAACGAACGCGTTCTGGGCCATGAGCGGGAGCGGCTTCCATTGGGGAGCCGCGTTTTCAGACCCCTTCCAGACATTCGGCCACAACTTGCCCCTTGGCACCAACGAGATAGGCGTGATGTACCCCAACTTCTCGGCCGTGCTGGACATGAAGTCGGCTCGCTTCTATATGCCGCCTGAAGCGGAAGGCTCGGTGGTGTGCCTAGAAGACGAGCTGATCGGCGGGCTCGGGAGGCTGCTCGAGACAGAGCCCGACAGTGACCTCGCCCGGCGCATCAACCTGTCCGCTGAATGGTTCAGAATGGCAAACACACAGATGGGTGGCATATCTCTTCAGGCTCAACTGGTGATGCTCGCCACGGCGCTTGAAACGCTCCTGGAGCTTCCCAAGGGCGAGAAATGGAAAAGACTCAGGATCGCGGCACAACTCGACCAGCGCATCGCGGATCACTGCAATGAGAAGATATGGAACGGGTTCAGAAAGCAGCGTCGCAAGCCCAGGGAGTTTCAAGGCTTAGGCGATTGTGACAGGTCACTTCTAGGCTGGTGGGGGTACGATTTCTATGAACTGAGGAACAGAATCGTCCACGGCGATAAACTCGGCGACGATGAGCTTTGCGTTGTTGACGACAGTGGGAAGAAGGTGAGTCAGTGTCTCGTCGCTGCGGTGGTACTCAGGCATTTGGTGGTAGCTGAACTGTTCAAAGCAGAACTGCTCGGCTTGACCGCAAGGCAGATGGCTCGCAAGCAAGTCAAGGCCATCCAACCCAGCAACGCGAAACAGACCTTCAACGAGCTCGCCTGGGACAACCTGCACTTCCTCTGCGGGCTCTACCGGCCATATCAGCGCCTCGGATGGCTTGTAAAAGGGACCTCCACCGTCGTGCACGCTGGCGGGGGGCCAAGGCCGAGACCCTCGGGGTAGGACAGCGTTAGCGATTGACTTGCCGTTGCGAATTGACGCTGATTAGGGGCCAGGCAAACAAGCACCGGTCCGCCGTGTCTTCTCCCCTTGAGCGCCACGCCTTTCCCTGGCATACTTCGTGGTAGCTTCGAGGGTCTGAATGAGGCGTCTTCTGGACACCCTCGAGAGATCGCCCGGCGTGCAGCGCCTCGTCGAGGTGCTGGCGGCGGGCCGAAGTGTGTCTGCGTGCGGCCTTGGTGAGACGCCCAAGGCGCTCCTTATCTACCTCGCGTCCAAGGCGATCGGTGCGCCCATCCTCTCAGTGAGCCGCGGCGTGCGCGAGGCCGAGGCGCTCTACGACGACCTGGTGAACTTCGCGCCCGCGCGCACAATGCTCCTGCCGGCGTGGGAGACGCTGCCGCACGAGAAACTTCGGCCGCACCCGGAGATCGTCGGCGACCGCATCCGCGCGATGCTGGCGCTCATCGAACCCCCGGCCCAGATCGGCCCGCCGATCCTTTTGCCCAACGTCCAGTCCGTGCTCCTCTAGGTCCTCTCGCCCGAAATGCTCCGCGACTCCATCGTGCGGCTCGCCGCGGGCGAGGACGTGCCGATGGAGCTGTTACTCAGGCGGCTCGTCAAGCTCGGCTACGAGCGCTTCGACATGGTGCAGGAGAAGGGGCACTTCAGCGTGCGCGGCGGCATCCTCGATGTCTGGCCGATCCAGGCGGACCTTCCGGTCCGCTGCGAGTTCTTCGGCGACGAGGTGGACTCGATCCGTCAGTTCGACCCGTCGAGCCAGCGCTCGACGACACCGATCCGCTCGGTGCGCATCCCGCCCGCCGACGAATACGACCTGTACGAGCAAAACGCGTCGAGCCTCGTCAGCATCACCGACTACCTCCCGGAGAACGCGCTCATCGTCCTCGACGATCCGGGCGCGCTCGGCACCGCCTCCGACGAGATTTTTGGGGAGATGCCGGAGCCTTCGCCCATGCTGTCGCCACTGCTTGCAGACCTTGAGGCGTTCCGCGACCTCATCGAGGACCGGCTGCGGCTCGTCTTCCCCGAGCTGCCGATCGTGACCGCCGCCGAGGAGGAACTGACCGTTGTCGAGGCGCCGTTCAAGCCGCTGGCGAGCATCAAGGGCACGCGCATGGTGGCCGTCGAGGAGACGGCGCAGCTCGAGGTGTTCGAGAGCATCCCCGCCTGGCTCGAGGGCGACGCCGAGCTCTTCCTCGTCTGCAACAACACGGGCGAGCTCGACCGGCTCAAGGCGCTGCTCGACGAGCGCGGCATCGGGGTCAGCGACGCGATGCACTTCGTCATCGGCTCGCTCAACTCGGGCTTCTTCCTCGAGGACGTCAACGCGATCGCCGTACCGGACAAAGACATCTTCCACCGCTACAAGATCCGCCGTGGCCCGCGCCGCTTCAGAGGCACGGCGCCGATCCGTGACTTCAGCGAGCTCGAGCCGGGCGATTACGTCGTGCACGTGGACCACGGCATCGGCCGATACTTCGGCGTGGTGACGCTGCCGGGCCAGCCCCCGACGAAGGAGTACCTCGGCATCGAGTACGCCGAGAAGGCGAAGCTCTACGTGCCGATCGCGCAGGCGCACCTCGTCAGCAAGTTCATCGGCGCGGACGGCCACGTGCCACGGATTGATATGCTCGGCGGTGCGCGCTGGGTCAAGGTGAAGCGGCGGACGCAGCGCGCCATCGAGGACTACGCCTCGGACCTGCTCGACCTCTATGCGGCGCGCGCGAGCAAGCAAGGACACGCCTACCCGCCCGACACGGAATGGCAGCGCGAGTTCGAGGACGCGTTCATCTACGAGGAGACCGAGGACCAGGTCCGCGCCATCGGCGAGCTCAAGAGCGACCTCGAACGGCCGCAACCGGCCGACCGCCTGATCTGCGGCGACGTCGGCTACGGCAAGACCGAGGTGGCGATCCGCGCCGCGTTCAAGGTGGTGCTCGACAACAGGCAGGTCGCCGTCCTCGTGCCGACGACCGTGCTCGCTCAGCAGCACGACCACACCTTCCGCGACCGGATGGCCGACTACCCGATCCGGATCGAGATGCTCAGCCGGTTCCGCACGCGGGCCGAGCAGCTCCGGACGATCGAGGCGCTCAAGCGCGGCGAGGTGGACATCGTCATCGGCACGCACCGGCTGCTGTCGAAGGACGTCGAGTTCAAGGACCTCGGCCTCGTTATCATTGACGAGGAGCAGCGCTTCGGCGTCAAGCACAAGGAGCGGCTCAAGCACCTCAGAAAACTCGTGGACGTGATCACCATGACGGCCACGCCGATCCCGCGCACGCTCTACATGTCGCTCGTGGGTGCGCGCGACATGAGCACGATCAACACGCCGCCGCAGGACCGCCTGCCGGTCAAGACGATCCTCGCTGAGTACAATCCCGACCTGATCGAGACGGCGATCCGGCGCGAGCTGAGCCGTAGCGGCCAGATCTTCTTCCTGCACAATCGAATCGCCACGATCGAGAAGGTGAAGGAATCGCTCGAGAAGCTCGTGCCAAAGGCGACCATCATGACCGCCCACGGCGAGATGCACGAGGGCGAGCTCGAGATGATTATGGAGGCCTTCATCAGCGGCCGGGTGGACGTGCTCGTGTGCACCACGATTATCGAGTCGGGCATTGATATCGCGAACGCGAACACGATGATCATTGACCGCGCCGACCGCTTCGGTCTCGCCGACCTCTACCAGCTCCGAGGGCGCGTCGGCCGGTGGAAGCATCAGGCGTACGCGTACCTGCTCGTGCCGAAGAGCCGCGAGATCCTCGAGACGGCCAAGAAGCGGCTGCGCGCCGTGCTCGAGGCACAGGGCTTCGGCGCGGGGTTCCAGATCGCCATGCGCGACCTGGAGATTCGCGGCGCGGGCAACATCCTCGGCGTCGAGCAGCACGGCCATATCAACGCCGTCGGCTTCTCGCTGTACTGCTCGCTGCTCAAGCGCACGATCGAGCGGCTCAAGGCCCGATCCGGGATCGGTGGCCACGACGTGCCGATGCCGGGCGAGATAACGATGCGGCTCGGGCTTGACGCCGCCATCCCCGCCTGGTACGTGCCCGACACAGCGCAGCGCATTGACCTGTACAAGCGGCTCGGCGAGCTCGTGTCCGAGGCGGAGCTCGTCGAGCTTCGCACCGAGATCCGCGACCGCTACGGCGCCCCGCCCGAGGAGGCGCTGGCGCTGCTCGAGGCGGTGTCGCTCCGCGCGTTCGCGCAGGGCTACGAGATCGAGCGGCTCGAGGTGAGCGGCGACAAGCTGATCGTCGAGCGGCGTGGCCGCAAGCTGATGGTGGACAACCGCTTCCCCCGGCTCCGGCACGCCGGCAGCCGCGCCGTCAGCGATGGCCGATCCCTGATCGCCGAGATCAGAACCGTGTTGCATAAGCTCCTCGGATGACTTAGACTGAATTTCGTTGATTGGCGGAGGAGCTGGAGACCTGCCATGCGATACGTCCGAGCCATCTCTCTTGCGTGTGCGTGCGCCGCTCTACTCGTCGGCACCGCCGGCTGCGGCTGCAACAAGAAAAGACAAGCCAGGGACGCCGACGCGGACCTGGTGATCGCCACGGTTGATGGCCGCGAGATCCGCGCGAGCGCTTTATTGGCGGAGTACGAGACCGTCCCGGCAGAGCGCCGGACCTACTACGCCGCGAACCGGAGCGAGCTGCTCGATTTCATTATCAACCGCATGGTGATCGTCGCAGAGGCGCGTGCCGAGGGGCTCGAGAAGGACCCCGAGGTTCTGGAACGCCTCGACGAGGCGCGGCGCTTCGCGCTCCGAATGATGCTCGACAAGGAGATGATGCGAACGCTCCCACCAATCACCGATGAGCAGCTTCGCGCCCGCTATCGCCAGGACGTGCTTAGCCCAGCAGGGCCGCGGATCGTCACGCAGGCGATCCTCTACCGGATCCCGACGGACGAGGCAGGCGAGGACGTGATCCACGAGACGATCAGGAAAAGCCGTTCCGTGCATCTCCCCTTCGGGACGCTCGCCAAGCACAACGAGCTGGCGTTTACGCTCGTTCGCACTCCGCTCTCGCCCGGCAGCGACATGCCGCCCGCGCTCGTGAGGGAACTCGGGGCGCTGAAGATCTTCACCCCGACGCGCCTCAAGGTCGTGCGGGGCAAGGGCGTCATCTTCTACAAGGAACCGCTCCCCTTCGAGCAGGCCGAGCCGGTCGTGCGCGCCGCGCTCCTCAACGAGCAGCTCGCAAAAGCGCGCGAGGCCTGGGCGGAATCAGTGCGCAGCAAGGCCGAAGTCGCCACGCACCCGGAACGCTTCACAGCGGACGCCGCGGACGACGAGGTGCTTGTTACGAGCAGTGACGCGACGATCTCCGTCGCTGA
>CBDUSE010000008.1:0-35764 GCA_965369835.1 uncultured bacterium | reverse complement strand
TAGTCCACGGGCCGAAGCGTGTCAAGGCTTTTCCGCATGACGGATGCTCCCGCTTGTCGTCGGGGAATGGCCGTGGGGTGTGATCTCGGGCCGCCGAGCTTCCGGGCGCTACGCCTCCTTTTCCTTCGCCTTTCGGGTGAAGGCAAGGATAAGGGCTTGGACAAGAATCCCGAACAGGAGAAGGCCGGCGAAGATCAGGGCGACGGTGAACTCGTATTCCTCGAAGAGCGCGGGATCAAACTGCACCGTGTCCGCGACCACCCCGGGGAACTCGCCGCTCCTATAAAGGATCCAGAAGCTCCCCGTGACGCAGGCCGCGCCGATCGCCGCGGTCGAGAAGATGATGATGAACTTGAAGAGCTTCACGGCGAGGAATATCCCCAGCCCGATGGCGATGCACGCGGCGACGAGCGGCAGGTCGGCTCGCTCCAGCCATGCCCAGAGCCCGACGAACGTGATCCCCGCGAAAACGATCCCCGCTATGAGCAGGACGAACAGGTATTGAAGAAGGAAGGCGATGAGGCCGGCCGCAAGTCCGGCCGCTCCGGCGACGAGGAAGTCCTGCGTGTAGAAGTAGGTAACACCCCCGGCGATGCTGAGCATGATGAGCGCCAGGACGAACTTGTACACCTTCAGGCCGAAGACCAGGTAGATGAGCCCGATGGCGCCGAGCAGGATGAACGCATAGCCGGGCGCCTGAAACACCTCGGGGATGTGCTCGACCTGCGTGTTGAAGAACTCGTTGACTTGATCCACGACCGCCTCCACTCAACAGGTTGGGTCACTATGCTACTGCGCGCGTCAGATTGTGACAAGGAAAATGCCGTGAGCAAGGGCGTCAACTTGCCGGTCGTGACCCTGTTGCCGAGGCCACCGTTTTGCTAAACTTAGCCCGATGAACGACGCGACCTATGCGAACAGGAAGCCGTTCAAGGTCACGGCGCCTGGGCGGGTTTGCCTCTTTGGCGAGCACCAGGACTTCCTCGGTTTGGCCGTCATCGCGATGGCGATCAACAGGCGGATCGAGATCGAGGCGCGCCCCCGCTCGGACGGTGTGTATCATGTATATATGCCCGATCTCCCAGGTGAGCTGGCCATTACGCCTACGGAGGCAATCGCCTACGAGAAACCCCGTGAGTACCTGAAGTCGGGTATCAACGTCCTCAAGCGGGAGGGACTGGCTTTTCGACACGGCTGGGACTTCACGATCCGCGGCGACATCCCAATCAACGCCGGATGTGCAGGCTCATCGGCAATGACGGTCGCCTGGATCGCGGCGAACCTGTACGCCCACGGCGATCGACGCGCCCGCGAGCCCCTGGCGATCGCGAAGCTGGCGCACCAGGCCGAAGTGGTGGAGTTCAACGAGCCAGGCGGGATGATGGACCACTACGCCTGTAGCCTCGGCGGGCTTGTTCATATAGACTGCGCCGACCCGATCACGGTCACGTCGCTTGAGGCGGAGATCCCGGGCCTGGTCCTTGGTCATTCCGGCGGCAAGAAAGACACGACCTCGATCTTGACGCAATCCAGACGGGACGTCGAGGCCGGTGTAGAAGCGCTGAAGGTCAGCCTGCCGGAGTTCAGTCTGAAAACAACACCCATTAGCTTGGTGGAAAGGCACTTACGGGACCTTCCAAAGAATCAACGCAAGAAGGTGTCGGCTAACCTCATCAACCGCGACCTTTGCCGGGAAGCTTTCGAGGAGCTTCTGTCAGGGCCTGATTTGACCCGAGTAGGGGAGCTTCTGAGCCGCCACCATGAGATGCTCCGCGACCGCCTCGGCATTTCAACGCCCAGACTGGAGGCAATGATAGAGGCGGCGATGGAGGCTGGAGCGCTTGGCTGCAAGCTGAACGGCTCGGGAGGTGGCGGCACGATGATCGCTCTCGCGCCTGGCAAGGAGAAAGACGTCATCGCTGCCATCGAAAAGACCGGTGGTCAGGCCTGGCCCATCCAAGAGGCCAAGGGCGTCGAAATTAAAGCATTGCTTTAGCGGCATTTGCCAAAAGGTTCTCTCTAAGCACAAGGAAGATAGCATAAGAAACATGAAGCGACAGATTATCTCTGCTCAAGGTGCGCCAAAGGCGATCGGACCCTATTCCCAGGCCATTTCAGCAGGCGATTTGGTCTTCCTCTCCGGCCAGCTACCGCTTGACCCCGCCACCGGCGAGATGGTCGAGGGCGGGATCAAGGCCCAGACCGAGCGTGTGATGGACAACCTTGGCGCTGTCCTCAAGGAAGCCGGCCTCGGCTTCGGGAATGTCGTCAAGTGCACGATCTACCTCGCAGATCTGGCTGATTTCGCCGCCGTGAACGAGGTCTACGGGCGTTACTTCCTCGCCAATCCCCCGGCCAGGGCCACCATCCAGGTCGCCGCCCTCCCCAAAGGCGCCCACGTCGAAATAGACGCTATCGCCGCGCGGGAGTAGCACATTCCTGGGGCGAGACGCCCCGAGATAGCCGTCGGCATGTCTGGTCGTCAGGGCCGATGCTCCTTGCGATCCGTCCAGCACCGTCCTGTGCGGTTTGACAATCGTCTCAACACTGCATAGACTTTCGCCTGCGCATTAGTCCACCACGCCTGCCGTTACTTCTGTGATAGGAGTGTGGGAGCCGCGAATGAAGTACAGGACGCTGGGGAAAACGGGGAAGGAGATCTCGCTGCTATCGTTTGGCTGCATGCGGCTGCCCGAGGACGAGCAGGAGGCGGCGGCGCTCATCAGCGCGGCGGTGGACAAAGGCGTCAACTACTTCGAGACGGCGCCCGGGTACTGTAACAAGACGAGCGAACGGAAGGTCGGCCTGGGCGTGCAGGTGCGCCGCAAAGAGGTGTACCTCTCTACGAAAAGTATGGTCAAAGAAGAGACCGACGGCGATGCGATGCGGCGCAACGTCGAGGCGTCGCTCCGCGCGCTCCAGACCAACTACCTCGATTTCTACCAGTTCTGGGGGTTCGACTGGAAGTCGTGGGACCACGCTCGCAAGAAGGGCGGCGCGCTCGAGGCGATCCGCAGGCTCCAGGACGAGGGCGTCATCCACCACTTCGGCTTCACGAGCCACGACACGCCCGAGAACGTCATCAAGCTCATGGCGACCGGCGAGTTCGAGAGCGCCACGGTCCATTACCACATCCTCAATACGAAAAAGGAAGAAGCGATCGCCTACGCGCAGGCGCACGGGATCGGCATCGTCATTATGTGTCCCGTTGCGGGCGGGTTCCTTGCGAACCCCTCGAAAAAGGTCCGCGACATATTTCCTGACGCAGGCAGGTCGTCGGTCTCGGCCGAGCTGGCGCTCCGGTTTGTCTGGTCGTGCAGCGGCGTCACCACCGCCGCCTCGGGCATGGAACGCCCGGGCGAGCTCGAGGAGAACCTCCGCACTGTCGAGCAGTTCGAGCCGCTGACCGAAACCGACCGAGCTCGCGTGCTCCAGGTGCTCGACGAGTTCGCCGCGATCGGCGAGAAGTTCTGCACCGGCTGCCGCTACTGCATGCCATGTCCGAACAAGGTGTGGATCCCGGAAATCTTCGAGCTCATGAACTATGCCCGGATTTATGACTTAGGGGAAGGTGCACGGAAGCACTACTGGGAAATCCCGGAGCAGTCCCGGGCCGACGCCTGTACCGAGTGCGGCGAGTGCGAGCCGAAATGCCCACACGGCATCCCGATCATCGCCCAGCTCAAGGAAGCCGCCGAGTTGTTTGGGGACGAGGCATCCGGATCGGTCTCGGAGTGACGAGACACAGGGTGCGAGGCGTTCGTATCCCTCCTGTTGACTATTGAGGCTCGCGGCATAGTCGGAGCCCGGAGGGCGACTGGCAGTAGCCACGGGTGCCGGTCCTCCGGAGCCTTGGCGACGGAGGACGGCTGGACCGCCCGACTACCCCAGCGCGACGTCGAGGACCATCATGACCGTGAATCCGATCATGGCGCCTGCAGTTGCGATGTCGGTATTGCCACTGCGTTCAGCCTCGGGGATAACCTCCTCGACGACGACGAAGATCATCGCGCCCGCTGCAAACGCCAGCGCATAGGGCAGAATCGGTTGCGCAACGAGCACGACTGCCGCACCGATAACGCCCGCGATCGGTTCAACGATACCCGAGAGCTGCCCGTACCAGAAGCTCTTAAGGCGCGACATCCCCTCGCGCCGGAGCGGCATCGAGACCGCCATCCCCTCGGGGAAGTTCTGAATTTCGATGCCGAGCGCGAGCGCAAACGCCGCCGGCAGCGTCGCCGACGGGAGATTGGCGGCCACGGCCCCAAACGCGACGCCGACGGCAAGCCCCTCGGGGATGTTGTGTAGCGTTATGGCGAGAATGAGCAGCGTGGTCCGTCGCCAGCGAGTGTGGATACCCTCCGCCTCTTCCACGGGAGCGTTCAGGTGCAAGTGCGGAAGGACCTTGTCGATCCCGCGCAGGAAGACACCTCCAGCGAGGAAGCCCACGGCAGCCGGAAACCAGGCCGGGATGCTTTTCCCCACCGACATCTCAATGGCGGGTATCAGCAGCGACCAGCAACTCGCCGCGATCATGACGCCGGCGGCGAACGCCAGCATCGCGTCGAGCAACTTTCTGCTCATAGATTTAGCGGTAAATACGACCGCGGCGCCGAGCGCGGTCACGAACCACGTAAAACATGTCGCCAGCAGAGCCTGCACGATCGGGGAGAAGTTTTTGAGCCAATCCAACATGATCGCGCCTCCACTCGCTCGTCGAACAAAACGACTCTTCAAGCCTTCGCTATTTCAGAACTTGTTCGATGATTTGGGCGTGGGTCTTGAACGCAATCGGCGGCAGGTCCTCCGCGGCGAAAAAGCCGACCTCGGCCGCGTCGTCGCCGGCCTCGAGCTCGCCGCCCACCACGTGCCCGGAGAAGACGACGAGCAGGCAGACGTAGCGCGGATCGTCGAACACGGTCGCCACGTCAACAATGCCGTCGAGCTCGACGTCCAAGCCGGTCTCCTCTTTCAGCTCGCGAACGGCGCATTCGCGGACCGTCTCGTCAATCTCGATGAAGCCTGCGGGCAGCGACCAGAGCCCCTTCCTCGGCTCGACGGCGCGCTTGACGAGGAGAATCTTTTCGTCCTGCACGATGACGACAGCGGACGCGGGGATCGGATTGACGTAGTTGACGCCGCCGCATGCCGTGCAAACTGCGCGCGGCCGTCCATCAATCTCGCGCGTAACGAGTGCGCCGCCGCACCGGCTGCAATGTTCCGGGCCGGTCATGAGCGCTCCTTGTTCACCAGTCCTTCGATTGCCTCGCGCGAGACCCCTCGGATGGCAAACGTCTTGTCGCGCGAGCTCGCACCAGCGACTAAATCAATGTTGGATTTCGGAATGCGCAGCGCTTCCGACAGAACCTCGACGACGGCCTTGTTCGCTTTGCCTTTTTCGGGCACGGCCGTCACCGCCACCTTGAGCGCCCCGTCATGCTCACCGAGGATCGCACTTCGCGCCGCCTTCGGCCGCACTCGCACTTTTACGATTACGGTGCTGTTGATAAGCTGAATATCGAGCATAGAATCCTGAATAACCACAGATCTTCACTGCTAACACAGGTTAGAGTCTCTCGCTGCAAAGCGGCCTCTCTGTGTTTATCTGTGTAAATCTGTGGCTAATTGGTTATTTGCTAAAAACCGCTGAGCCGATGCGGACCATCGTTGCGCCTTCCTCGACGGCGACCTCGTAGTCCTGCGTCATGCCCATCGAGAGGTTTGGGAGCTCGATGCCGTTTGTTTGCCGGATGCGGTCGCGGAGCTCGCGCAGCTCGCGGAAAACCGACCTCACCTCTTCGGCGTCGTCCACGAACGGCGGCATCGTCATGAGGCCGGCGAGGTCCACGTTCGGCATGCTGCTGAGAACGTCCGCGAGCTCGGGCGCCTCGTCGGGGGTGACGCCGAACTTCGATTCCTCGCCCGTGACGTTCACCTCGATCAGCACGGGCACGATCTCCTGCGCCGCGGCGGCGCGTTTCTCGATTTCGTCGGCGAGGCGGGGGCTGTCAACCGAATGGATCATGTCGAACAGTTCGATCGCCTGCTTGACCTTGTTGCGCTGAAGGTGGCCGACGAGGTGCCAGGTGACCGTGTGGGGCAACGCGGGAACCTTCTGGGCGGCTTCCTGCACTCGGTTCTCGCCGACGATCGGGACGCCCCAGTCGAGCGCCGCCCTGATCTCGTCGAGCGAACGGTTCTTCGTGATGCACACGAGCGTCACGTCGTCCGGCGAGCGGCCCGAGCGCTCCGCGGCCGCGGCGATGCGGTCGCGTATCTCGTCGAGGTTGCGTGGGATATGCTCGTACATGACTCTGGGTGCCTCCGCTCATTCTGGCGCGTACGGCCTACGCACCGGTGAGTATGATAGCGGAGAGCATGCGGCCCGTGAAGCCCTTTTCGGCCCGGTACGAGTAAAAGTGGTCGAGATTGCAGCGCGTGCAGAGGCCGGGGTGAACGACCTGCTCGATGCCGGCATCCTGAAGTTGGCGCACGTTCTCTTCCCACAAGCGCTGCGCGTAGCAGCCATCGCCGATCGAAGGGCCGATGAGCGCCACCGTGCTTTCGGGTCTCGAGCAGAGTTTTTCGATGAACGCCTTGGCGACTTGCGAGGTGATCCGTTTTCTTGTCCCGACCTTGCCTGTGTGGAAGAGGCAGACTGTGCGAGCATCAGTGCAGGCAAGGTAGATGGGCAGGCAGTCCGCGGTGAGCACGACGAGGGCGACGCCGCGCCGTCCGGTCATGAGCGCGTCCGTATCGTCGAAGAGGCGCAGCTCGCCCGGGCGAGGCATGTTTCTGGAGGTAATGACAACGTGACTGTCTCCATGGACCTGGCGACCGGCCGCAAAGCGGGCGCCGGGTGTCTCGAACGCCTTCTCGACCCACGGCCTCATACGAGCCAGGAACATCTCAGGAGACTCGCTTGGCACCGGTGAGTCGTCGGGCTCGCGCAGTGTTGTGAGCGCCCTGACGCCGGGCAACTCATCGAGAGCGGGGTAGGTGAGGTAGCGAATCCCGTCGAGCTCCCTGAGCACGGCGTCACCCCGATCGAGCACGGCATCGAGCGGTGCGTGGTTCACGGGCCGATCTCCTTCGCCACCTCAGTGGCTGCCGCAAGCGTCCGGTCAATCAACTCCTCGGTGTGCGCCAGCGAGACGAATGCCGCTTCGTACGGCGACGGCGCGACGTACACTCCGCGTTTCAGCAGGCCGTGGAACCACCCGGAAAAACGCTCGGCGTCGGTTGTCATCGCGCCTCGGGCGTCGAGCACCTCTTCGCCGGTGAAGAAGCACGAGAGCATCGAGCCGACCCGGTGGCACTGCGCCGGAATGCCGCGTTTCTCGAAAATGGCCGCCAGCCCGTCACCGAGCCGGGCGCCAAGCTCCTCGAGCCGCTCGTAGTTCCCCGGCTCGCGCAGCACCTCGAGCGTCGCTATGCCCGCGGTCACGGCGAGCGGGTTGCCCGAGAGCGTTCCTGCCTGATAGACCTTGCCCGTCGGAGCAAGTTCGTCCATTACTTCCGCCTTGCCGCCGAAGGCGCCGATCGGCAGGCCCCCGCCGACTACCTTGCCAAGGCACGTGATGTCCGGCATGACACCGAAACGTTCCTGCGCCCCGCCGTAGGCAACCCGGAACCCGGTGATCACTTCATCGAAGACAAGAAGCGCGCCGTGCTTTGTGCAGGCCTCGCGTACCGCCTCGAGGAAGCCGGGCCGGGGCGGGATCACGCCGATGTTGCCGCATACCGGCTCGAGGATGACGCACGCGATCCGCTCGCCGCACCGGTCGAGCGTCTGCGCGACCGCCTTTTTGTCATTGTAGGGGAGCGTGATGGTATGTTTCGCGAAGTCGGCCGGGACGCCCGCGCTATCGGGCACGTCGAACGTCGCGCCGCCGCTGCCCGCCCTGACGAGCAGGGAGTCGCTGTGGCCGTGGTAGCAGCCGTCGAACTTGACGATCGCGTCGCGGCCGGTGACGCCCCGGGCAAGGCGAATCGCGCTCATCGCCGCTTCGGTGCCGGAATTGACGAGGCGCACCTTCTCGATCGAAGGGACCGCCTCGACGATCATTTCCGCAAAAAGCGCTTCCTTTTCCGTCGGGGCGCCGAAGCTGGTCCCCTCGGCACACGCCTGTTGCAGCGCTTCGACGACGCGTGGATGAGCGTGACCGAGGATCAGCGGGCCCCACGAGGCGAGGTAGTCAATGAAGCGGTTGCCGTCGGAATCGGTGATCGTGGCGCCGGAGCCGGATGCGATGAACACGGGCGTGCCGCCCACTTTGCCGAAGGCGCGGACGGGGCTGTTGACGCCCCCAGGTATGGAACGGCGTGCCCTATCCCACAGCGAGCTTCCGCGGTCGCTCAATGTTCGTGATCTCTCCGCGCTCGATCATGCCGAGCATGATCTTGACCAGGTTCTCGTCGAACTGCGTGCCCGAACCCATCAGCACCTGGTCGTAGATCTTCGAGAAGGAGAGCGGGGCGCGGTAGCTGCGCATCGAGGCCATCGCATCCACCGTGTCGGCGATCGCGCAGATCCGAGCGAAGAGGCTGATCTCCTCACCTTTGAGTCCGTCCGGATACCCGCCTCCGTCCCAGCGCTCGTGGTGGTGTCGCACCACGGGCCGGCAGTGCTGAAGGAACTTGATCGGACGGATGATGTTATCGCCAAGGACGGGATGTTGTCGAATGCTTTCCATCTCCTCGTCCGTCAGCGATCCGGGCTTGTTGAGGATCGCGTCGCTGACGGCGAGCTTGCCGATGTCGTGGAGCATGGCGCCCTCGCGCAGGTCCTGCAGCTCGCTGCTGCTCAGGCCGGCGTGACGCCCGATGCTAACGCACAACTCCACCACGCGCTGGGTGTGCCCTTTCGTATAGGGATGCTTCGCCTCGAGGATCATGTTGAGCGAGATGAGGGTATTGATGTAGGTCTGCTCGAGGGTCGCGACGAGCGAGGCATTATCAATGCTGGTAGCGCCAAGGTCGGCAACAATGGACACGACCGCAAGGTCGCTTGCGGTAAAGTGACGCTCGCCCGGCCCCTTCGAGAGGATGAGCACCCCCCTGAGCTTGTCGTGCGTCCGGAGCGGTACGAACAGCGCCTCCTGCTCGATCGGCAGCACGTGTGGGCACTTCATTTTGCCCAGAGCAATGTGGCGCACGTGGCCCGAGAGCGGATGGGAGCCCTCGGCGGTCACCAGCAGCACGCCTTCGCTCGCGAACGCAAACGATTCAGGCGGAAAGATCGAGCCGACGAAGTACGCCCCGAGCTGCCCGACATCCGGCGCGTTACAGGAACGGAGCTCGAACTGGGCGCGGTCCTCGTCGAAAATGAGGAGCGCGCCGAACCGCGTGCCCGTTTGATCGAGCGCAGCCGTCACGATCGTCTGGGCAAGGTTGTTGCTGCGGGATGTCGTAGCGGCGATCTGCTGGCTCGCGTTCGCAAGCGCCAGCGCTTCGCGCAGCCTGGCGTTCTCGCGACGCAGCCGCACGCGCTCGAGCGAGTTCTCGACGGCGGCGATGATCTCGGCGCTCTTGAACGGCTTGAACACGTAGTCAAGCACGCCGTAGAGGATTGCCTCACGTGCCGTCTCGAGCGAAGCGTAGCCGGTCATGATGACCATGATCACGTCGGGATGGTACTCGTGGGTCTGTTTCACCAGGTCCATGCCGCAGACGCCGGGCATGTTGAGGTCCGTCAGCAGGAGGTCCACGTGCTGGCGTTTGAGCACGCGCATTGCTTCCTCGCCGTCGGTGGCGACGAGCACGCTGAAGCCCTCCTGGCCGAGGAGCTCACCGAGGAACTCGAGGATGAACTCGGAGTCGTCCACCACGAGGATCGTCTCGCGGCTCATAGGCTCTGCTCCATTGCTCGGGGCGTGCACGCGCCGTCGGGCGGCGCACTACCCGTTGTAGGTCTCCACAAGGTTGCGGCCGTGGCGCTTGGCGGCGTACAGCGCCTTGTCGGCCCGTTCGACAAGCTCCTCCGCGTTGTCCGCGTCGTCGGGGAACGTGGCCACACCGGAGCTGACGGTGATCTTTCCGGAGGGCAGCACCTCCTCCCCTTCGAAGCGGGTCTCTTCGATCGTTGCGCGGAGGCGGTCGCAGAGCAGGTAGGCATCCTTCTTTCCGGTATGGGGGAGGATGATGGCAAACTCCTCGCCCCCGAAGCGGGACGCGACGTCGGCCTTGCGGATGCTCGTACGGAGCAGCTCACCGAGCTGCATCAGCACGCGGTTGCCCGCGGTATGGCCGTGCGCGTCGTTGTAGACCTTGAGGTGGTCCATATCAATCATGAGCACGCTGAGCGGGTAGTCGTAGCGGTCGGAGCGTTCGACTTCGCGCCGGATGTGCTCCTGGAAATAACCGAAGTTATACAGGCCCGTGAGCGCGTCCACCGTCGCCCGGCGCTTGTACTCAGCCGAGGAGGCGACGAGGTCGCCGTAGTCGAGCGCCCTCTCTACGCGCATCTGGAGCGCCTCGAGGCCCACCGGCTTCTCGATATAGTCGAACGCGCCGGCGCGCACCGATTCGACCGCCGTCTGCACCGAGCTGTGTCCAGTGATCACGAGCACCGGCATGTCCGGCCTCATCGTCTTGATCTCGCGCACCAATTCAAGCCCGTCCATGCCCGGCATGAAGAAGTCGGTGAGCACCAGGTCGTAGTGCCCGTGCCGGAGCATGGCGATCGCCTCCTGACCGCCAGGAGCCGTTCCCGTTTCGTACCCGAGCGTCGAGAGCATGTCGGCTAGGACCTCACGTGCCTGTGGTTCGTCGTCCACCACGAGGATGCAGCGGGTCTGTTCTGAGTCAGTCATTCGCTGTCTTCCCGATGCTGCTGATTGAAATAACGTACGCTGCTTTTCTTGAACTCGCGCCTCGTTGCGAGCATCAGCCATTCCGTTAGACCGAAGCGCTCGGCGATCGCGGCCGCCACCTCGCGGCACCGCTGCGTGCTCCGTGCATGGATCATCGTGTAGAACGTGTACGGCCAATCGGGCGCCGCGTCCCGCAGGTAGCAGTGCGAGACCTCGTCGAGCGACGCGGCGTACCCGCCGATCTCGTCCGCGCGTTCCTCGGGCACGATCCACGCCACCATCGCGTTCGCAAGCATGCCGGCTTTACGGTGCCGCAGGATTGCTCCGAACCGCCGCATCGCGCCCTCGCGCTCGAGGCGTCGGGCTCGCTCGAGCACCTCATCCTCGGTGCTGCCGAGCTCCTTCGCCAGCGCCCGAAACGGACGCGCCTCGAGCGGCAGGTCCCCGCAGAGGTGCGCGATCAGCCGCCTGTCCAATTCGTCCAGCTTTGCTGGACCAGTTTCATCGTCGAGCTTCAATGGTCTTCCAAAGATCTCGGGGCCTGTCGCACGAGATCGAACTCGACGCGCAACTTGTAGCGCTTCTTCGCCGGGAGGCTCATGAGCCTGCATCCCGGCGCCTCAGCCCGGACGGCATCGAGCACCGCCTCGACCCGCTCGGCCGAGGCCGCCGTCACCGTGAACCAGAGGTTCCAGTCGCCCTCGCGCTCGTAGCAGTGCGTCACCTCGGCGAAGCGCCCGATGAACGCCGCGATCTCCTCGATGCGCTCTGTGGGCGTCTGCATGCCTACGAGCGTGCTCACGTAGCCGAGCCGCTCCGGATGAAACGTCGCGCCGATCCGACGGATGACGCCGGACTCCTTGAGGCGGCGGATGCGCGCCAGCACGTCCTCTTCCGGCATGCCGAGCTCGTCGCCGAGCCGGCGGAACGGTCGGGGCTCGATCGGCAGCCGCGACTGGATCCGCCCAAGGAGTTTCGCGTCAGGCTCGTCCATCCCGTGCGTATCCAATTTATCGTGTGAAACGGCAACGACTTGAGGCAATACTAGACGCCACGGCTCTGGCCGGGCAATCGGTTTCTCCGTAAGATAAGACGACCGTAGTCAAAGCATGTTTAGTTGCAGGCAGTTGTGGTAGCATTCCCGGCAAAACTCGGCGAGGTGAACCATGGCTTTCCCCAGTCGGAGACTGAGACGACTTCGCCGAACGCCCGCCCTGCGGCGCATGGTGCGCGAGACGGCGCTTTCGGTTGACGACCTCATCCTGCCACTTTTCGTCCGGGAAGGGTCGCATGGGCGCCGGCCGATTCCCTCGATGCCCGGCTGCTTCCAGTTCTCGGTGGATAAACTTCCGGGCGAGGCGGAGAGGGCTGCCGAGGCAGGCATCCCTGCCGTCATCCTCTTCGGCATCCCCGAGGCGAAGGACGCGAAGGGATCGGGCGCGTACGATCCTGAAGGGGTCGTTCAGCGCGCGATCAAGGCGATCAAGGAGCGCCGGCTGGAACTCGCAGTGATCGCCGACGTCTGCCTCTGCGAGTACACTGATCACGGCCACTGCGGGCTCATCGTCGAGAAGCCCGACGGCACACGCGAGGTGGACAACGACGCCACGCTCGAGCTGCTCGCCCGCACGGCGGTAAGCCTTGCCGACGCCGGCGCCGACATCGTTGCCCCGAGCGCGATGATGGATGGCCAGGTCGCCGCGATCCGCGCCGCCCTCGACGAGGCCGGCCACAGTCAGACCGCCATCATGGCCTACTCGGCCAAGGTCGCCTCCGCGTTCTACGGGCCGTTCCGCGACGCCGCCGAGTCGCCACCGCGGTTCGGCGACCGCCGGGGCTACCAGATGGATCCCCCCAACGCCCGCGAGGCGATGCGCGAGCTCGAGCTCGACATCGCCGAGGGCGCTGACATCGTCATGGTCAAGCCCGCGCTCGCGTACCTCGACGTTGTACATCGGGCGCGCGAGGCGTTCGACGTGCCGATTGCCGCCTACAACGTCAGCGGCGAGTACGCGATGCTCAAGGCGGCGTCGGCCAACGGCTGGCTCGACGAGACACAGGCCATGCTCGAGGTGCTCACCGGCATCAAGCGTGCCGGCGCCGACATGATCCTGACGTATCACGCACTCGAGGCGGCGGCCGCATTACGCCGGTAGCAGTGACGCGTCGGGTGGACAGGTCGTGTAGGGCGAGATTGAATCCGGAGAGTAGGCAGCCGGCTAGATGTAGAAGACGTTCTCGAGCATGATGATGTCCTCGCGCTTGAGCTTGAGGAACTCGACGTGAAGCTCGAAGATCCGCTTGCCGCAGTAGTCCATGGTCGCGACCCGCGTCACCTTGGCGGGCAGCTCGCGTTCGCGCTCAGTCTCCGGGTCCGTCATCGCAATGACGATCTGGTACCCCTCGATCATCGGCTCGCGCGTAAGGAGTCGCCCTCCCTTGCGGCCGATGTCGCTCATCACGGCGCGGCACCATTCGCTCTTGCGAAAGAGCTGCTTGCGGTGGATCCTGACGCTGATGTCCTTGTGAAAGGAGCGCTCTCTTGCTATGGGAGTCATCGTGCCTTCCTTCACGACACAGCACTGGCGCCGTACCTGCCTCCGGCGGCGAACAGCTACACGAGCGGTCAGAGGCAACTCCTATTCTTATATAGCACGATAATGAACCGGCGGCAATGGCGAATTCATGGCTCAGGCCAGATGCGCCCGGCCTCTTCAGGAGCTTACAAATGAGAATTCACTTCCTCGGCGCCAACAAGAATGTGACCGGCTCGAAGCACCTTATCGAGGTGGGTGGCCGGCGCATCCTGCTTGACTGCGGACAGTTCCAGGGCCGCCGTAAGGAGGCCCGCGAGCGCAACTCGCGCATGCCGTTCGACCCGGCGACGGTTGACGTGCTGCTCCTGAGCCACGCGCACATTGACCACAGCGGCCTGATCCCCATCCTCTGCCGCGACGGCTTCCGCGGCACGATCTACTCGACGCACGCCACGCGCGACCTGTGCGCCATCATGCTCCTCGACAGCGGCTACATTCAGGAGTCCGATGCCAAGTACCTCAACAAGAAGCTGGCGAAGAAGGGGAAGCCGCTCATCGAGCCGCTCTACACGCAGGAGGACGCCGCCGACTCGATGCAGTTCTTCCAGTCAGTCTCCTACGACCGGGCGATCAAGCTCGGTGACGGCGTCGAGGCGATCTTCCGCGAGGCGGGCCACATTCTCGGCTCGGCGCAGATCGAGATCAATGTGCGGCAGAACGGCGAGCTGGTGCGCCTCATTTTCACCGGCGATCTTGGCCGCGAGGGCCTGCCCATCCTGCGCGACCCCTATGTGCCGAGCGACGTGACTTACTTCATTATCGAGAGCACCTACGGCAACCGCTTCCACGACACGTACGTGAACGCCGAGGGAAAACTCGCCGAGATCGTCAACCGGGCCGTGCGGTCACGCGGCAAGATCGTCGTGCCCGCATTCTCCGTGGGGCGTTCGCAGGAGGTCCTCTATTCGCTGGCGCGCCTCGTCGAGCAAGGCGCCATCCCCCAGGTCCCCGTTTACCTGGACAGCCCGCTCTCGGTGAACGCGACCGAGATCTTCCGCTCGCACCCCGAGTGCTTCGACCGCGAGACGCGCAAGCTCGTCAGCGCCTATAAGAGCCCGCTCGGCATGGGGCATGTGACCTACACGCGCAACGTGGAGGAATCGAAGGAGCTCAACGAGCTCGACGGGCCGATGATTATCGTCTCCGCCTCGGGCATGTGCGAGGCCGGCCGCATCCTGCATCATTTGAAAAACAACATCGGCGACGAGCGCAACATCATCCTCATTGTCGGCTACTGCGCCCAGCACACGCTCGGCAAGCGGCTCGTCGAGAAGGAGCCCGTCGTCCGCATCTTCGGCGAGAAGTACGAGCGCCGCGCCCAGGTCGAGGTGCTCAACGCCTTCAGCGCCCACGCTGACCGCGTCGAGCTCCTCGAGTACGTCAAGCGCGCACACAGCAACGTCGAGCGCTTCTTCATCGTCCACGGCGACGAGGACCAGTCCGTCGCCCTCGCCGACACCTTGCGCCTCAAAGGCTACACCGCCGACGTCCCCGACGAAGGCGACGTCGTGGAGCTGTAGGGGGTCGCCAGTTCCTCGGTGCCGCCGACTTGGAGAGCCCCGTCAGGGGCGAATGAGAGTAGCCTCGAGCGCAAGCCCGTGGTATGGAGCACGGGAAGAAACCAGAGCCCCGTCAGGGGCGATTGACGCGGTGGCCCGTTCTGCGCAATCGCCCCTGACGGGGCTCAACGCGGGGCGGCGACTCCGTTCCACGGGCTTGCGCCCGAGGCTACTTCCAGACGCCCTCCGGGCTGAAGCACGAGGGGCCACACTCGGTCGCCCGAACAGTCACTGAGGAGGCGGACACGCGGACGGGGCAGAGCGATCAACACGATTGCCTTGGTCCGCCTAATCCTGTTATCCTGCCTATTCCTGATTCAGCTCAGGTGACGTGAGGCCCGTATGGATCTTCGTGACTTACTCCAGCAGGTGGTGCAGTTCAACGCGTCCGACCTGCATCTGACGGAGGGGATGCCGCCCATCTACCGGATTGACGGTGAGCTCAGGCCCGCTGAGATGGAACCGTTGACGCGCGAGGACACGCGGCGCCTAATTTACAGCGTGCTCAACGACACGCAGAAGGTCAAGTTCGAGGAGACGCACGAGCTCGACCTGAGCCTCTACATCCCGGGCGTGAGCCGGTTCCGCGTCAACGTGCACCAGCAGCGCGGGTCGGTCGAGGCGGCGTTCCGGGTCGTGCTCTTGCAGATCCGCACGATCGCCGAGCTCGGCCTGCCGCCGGTGGTGGCCTATCTTGCGGAACGGCCCAACGGGCTCGTGATCTGCACCGGGCCGACCGGCACGGGCAAAACGACGACGCTCGCCGGCATGGTCGAGCACATCAACGGGCGCCGCCGCTGCATGGTGATCACGATCGAGGACCCGATCGAGTATCTATTCTCGAACAAGATGGCGGTGGTGAAGCAGCGCGAGGTCGGCGCCGACACTCCCAGCTTCGCCAGCGCGCTCAAGTACGTGCTGCGCCAGGACCCCGACGTGATCCTGGTCGGCGAGATGCGCGACCTCGAGACGATCGCCACCGCCATCACCGCCGCCGAGACGGGCCACCTCGTGCTCAGCACGCTCCACACGCCGGACGCCTCGCAGACGGTGGACCGGATCATTGACGTCTTCCCGCCCCACCAGCAGCAGCAGATCCAGATCCAGCTCGCCGGCTGCCTCCAGGGCATCGTTGCCCAGCAGCTCATCCCGCGCAAGGACGGCCAGGGCCGGATCGTCTCGACCGAGGTATTGGTTGCCACCGAGGCGGTTCGCTCGTGCGTCCGCGATCACCGCACCGCGCAGCTTCCGACGCTGCTCCAGACCGGCTCGCAGTACGGCATGGTGACGATGGACCGCTCGATCAAGGACCTCTACATGCGCGGCCTGATCGCCTACGAGGAAGCGATGCTGCGCGTGCGCCACCCCGCCGACTTCGCGGACTTGTAAAGGAGGCCGCACGATGAGCCGCACGTCACGATGGATCGTCGCGGGTGTCTGCGTTCTCTTGATGATCGGCATGTGGAGCGGCATGACCGAGGCGCCCAGCGACAAGATTGTCGGCCTCATCGGAACCCTGGTTTTCGCGCTTGTCATTGGCTTTATGCTGGCGCCCGATATCGGCAGCCTTACCGCGAACCTGTTCGTCGGTGGCATCATGGGCGAGAACGTGAAGTTCGACCGCCCGCCGCAGATCTACGGCCCGGCGCGCGCCCTCGCGGCGCAAGAGCGCTACGGCGAGGCGATCGAGGAGTACCGGCGCGTGTTGCGGATGCATCCGGGCGACATCGAGGCGCAAACGGGTATCGCGGAAATATACCTCGAGAAGCTTGGCGACCTTGAGCGCGGCATGCAGGAGTTCAACACGCTGCTCAGCCTCAAGCTCGACGACTCGCGGCGCGTGACCATCCTTATGCGCCTTGCCGACCTCTACGACGAACGCTACAATCACCCGGGTTACGCCGCCAAGTGCCTCGCCGAGATCGTGCGCAGGTTCCCGGAGTCGAAATACGCCGCCGCCGCCGGCGAACGCCTCGCCCAGCTCAAGCAGCGCCACCCCGACATCGGGCAAGGAGAGAAACAGACTGGTTGAGAGAACCTGGTCGAACCCAAACCACGGAGGGCACGGAGGGAGCGCGAGACCCTCGGACTGAACCCGAACCACGGAGGGCACGGAGAGCACGGAGGGAACGCGAGGCTCCGTGTCCTCCGTGCACTCCGTGGTTTTTTATTTCTTTCCCTTCAGCGGGGCGTAATCTTCGAGGCTGCCGTCGAACTTGGCGCCGTAAAAGATAGGCGACTGTCGCCAATTATACCCATTTTTTAGAACCACGGAGGGCACGGAGAGCACGGAGGGAACGAGAGGCTCCGTGTCCTCCGTGGTTTTTTATTTCTTTCCCTTCAGCGGGGCGTAATCAGCGAGCCTTATTTTCCCTATTCTTTCGTCACTGCACGTTCAGGATCAGCTCCTCCCCGTTCTCATCAACGAGGATGACGCGTTCCCTGTTGATGCTCTTGACCTGCCGGCCGCCGAACCGGCTCCCCTCACGCGCCAACCACGAGGCGTTGAACTCCTTGTCGTAGAGCTTGACGATATAGCTCGTCACCAGCGTCGGCGAACCGAGCGTCAGCGCGATTTCTTTGCCGCTGCGGTTCACCAGGATCAGCTTCGAGAAGTCCACGACCTTGGTCGCGCCGATTCTGCTGCTGTACCGCTCCTTGGTGACTCGCTCGAGGCGGATCGCGCGGTAGCCGAGCACGTACTCGCCGTTCTTGAGCCAGCGGTTCCTGCCGTCGAGCGTCAGCGAGGCGAGGAACGAGCCGTCGTTACGCTTCGTGTAGTGCTTGAACAGCATCCGGTGGCGTTTCCCCGTCACGGCGAGCACGCGTAGGTTGGAAAGCTCCTCGGGGATAAGCGTGACGTTCACTTCGACCACGGCATCGTCATCGGTATCAATCGTGATCTCGATCGGTACGAATCCTTCCTTTACGATCCGGATCGTGTGCTCGCCGGGATCGGTCTCCTGCGGATCGAGTGGCGCTGTGCCGACTTCTTTGCCGTCTACGAAGAGCTGCGCGCCGCTCGGCTCCGAGCTAACGACGAGCGAGCCGGCCTCCTCGCTTTCGAGCAGCTCTTCCTCGAACTCTTGAACCACCACCTTGCTCCCCGCACACATCGAGCAGCGGCCGGTGCCCTTACAGAACCGGCAGGTGCCTTTGCCGTCGCAGGTCAGGCAGATCCCTATCCCCTTGCAGTACGGGCACTCGGTGATGATGCGGCCGAGCCCCTTGCACACCGGGCACGTCTCGGCTCGGCCACGTCCATTGCACGCCGGGCAGAACCGCGCGCCGTTGCAGTGCGTGCAGCGCTCGACCTTGCGACCGCCGCAGCGCGGACACGGCTTGTCCACGTTGACGGTTACATTGCCCGTGCCGCCGCAGTTCGTGCAGGGCTGGTTGGTGAATGACTTGCCGCTCCCGCGGCAGATCGGACAGGTCCGCGACTCTCTCGTTGTGAAGTAGCCCTTGCCGCGGCACTGAGGACAATAAACGAGGCCGTCGCCCCCGCAGACCGTGCACCGGCCGCTTCCCTTGCACTCGCGGCAGAGACAGTGCATGCACGCGGAGGCGTAGTAGCCGCGCCCCTTGCACCGCACGCATCGTCCGTATCCGTTGCAGACCAGACAGAGTTTCGAGCCCTTGCATACCTCGCAGTCGCCGGTGCCGAGACAGCTCGGGCACGTCCGGTACACGCGGCGGGTGACGATCTTGAATTTCTCTTTGTACGCCTCGATCTTCTTCAGCGCTTCCTCGTTGCCCGGCTCGAGATCGAGCAGCTTCGACCAGCTCCTGAACGCCTGCTTGAAGTCCTCCTCTTTCTCGGCGGCGAGGGCCTTGGCTCGCAACGCTTCGATCTTCGCCAGGCCCTCCTCGGCGATGCGCCGCAGCTCCTTGATGGTGGCATCGTTCGCCGCCACCTTCGCCATTCCGGCGAGCACCTTGAGCGCCGCGCGGTAGTCCTTGTTCTCAATCAGCCGGTTCGCCTCGGTCAGGTTCGCGCGGATGCCTTCGATGCGCTGGCGAACCTCTTCGAGCTTGGCAAGCAGGTTGGCGCTGTCCGGGTAGGACTTCGATGCGAGTTCCGCCATCGAGATGGCCCGGTTGTAGTTCTGAAGGTCGAAATAGGCCTCGATGACCGCGGCCCAGCCCGCCTCGCCGCCGCCGCTTTTCTCGGCCCTCAGGGCCGCTTTGAGCACTCGGAGCCGGGTCTGGTTGAGCCGGTTAACCTGCTCGATCGCCTCGTCTGAAGGGGAACCATTCGCTTCGCGCATCTTCTTGACGAGCGAGAGGTAGGCGTCCTCGATCGAGTGGGCGAGTGAGTACGAGGCATAGCGGGCCTCTCCACGCCCGCCGAAAGTCTCGTCGAGTTTTCTAAGGCGGTACCGAAGCACTTGGAGGCTCCGGATATAGTCGTCCGAGCGGAAAGCGACCTCGATAGACGCCTGGATGTGTTCGAACCGGTCAACAATGGTCTCGATCTCGTCCGTGTAGGAAAGAACGCGCTGCGCATACGATGCCGGTGCGCAAAGAGCGAAAATGATGAGAACAAGAGCGAACCTGGCAGGGCAGATCGTCGTCTTCATGGGTTGCCTCTGCTTACGGTGTCCAAATCGTCACGTGGCGGAGAGTCAAGGCGTTCATGTTCAAAGGATATACCTCAGGGGGCTACGAGCGTCAAGGGGCGTGCTCCCCGGCGAACGCTACAGCCACCCGACGGCGCGGTACCCCTCGACGGTTAGCTTGAGCCCTCGCCGGAGGCCGGCGACAGGCTCATAGCCGAGATCGCGGGTCGCCTTGCTGATGTCCATGCGCCAGGAATGCTGGAGGAACTCGCGCGCCTTGCCGCGGTCAAGTATCACGGCCCGGCCGCTCAACTTGGCCCAGAGCGTTCCGAGCTCCCCGATGAACCTCGTGCAGAGCGGCGGAACTTGCACGCGCACGCCGCGCACGCCAAGCACCTCCGCCAGCGTGTCAACGATCTCGGCCCACGTGCGGGCGACCCCTTCCCCGACGAGGTACACCTCGCCCGAGGGTGTGTCGGTAGCGCCCGCAAGCGTCGCGGCCCGCACGACGTTGCCCACGTAGGCAAGATCGGTCACGCTCCCTCGCGACAGACCCATCTGGAGCCGGATACCGCGTTTGACAAGCCTGAAAAAGAGCAGCAGGTTCGGATCGCGCGGCCCGAAGATGACGGGCGGCCGGAGGATCGTGACCGGCAGCACGTCCGCGACCTCGCGGAGCGCTCGTTCGCCGCGCAGCTTGCTCCGGCCGTAGGCAGAGACCGGTCGCTCGGGCATCTCCTCGTGCAGCGGGCGGCCGTCCGGGCTCGATCCGCTCGCAGCGACGCTGCTGATGTAGACGAAGCGGCGTAGCGGCGTGCGCGACTCGATGCACGCCCGTGCGAGCGCTCGGGTGCCGTGGAAGTTCACCACGTCGAATTGCGCGTCGCTCGTCGCGGCAAGCGCGGCTGCGACGTGGTAGACGACCTCGACCCCTTCGACCGCGCGCTTGAGCGAGTCAGCGTCGCGAAGCTCACCCACCGCGTACTCGACCGGCAGCCCGTGCAGCCAACGCAGGTTGCTCGTGCGCCTCACAAGACAGCGCACCTCGTCGCCGCGCTCGAGGAGCGCCTCGACAAGGTGGCTCCCGAGGAAGCCGGTGCTGCCTGTCACAAACGCCTTCGCCATAAAAAGTTCTTTACACGAGTCGAGCCCGCACGTAGCATGCTGGGCGTGTGAAGCGTCGTACTCGATTCCTCTCCGTCGAGCGCGTCCCCCGAACCGGATGTGTGGGGGCGTGTCATGATAGGGGGCCGCTAGAGGAGCAGCAAGTCAAAATGGCCGAAGCGACCAAGCTTGATCTATTCGACAAGTGCCGCAACTTCACCACCGCGGACGAAATCCGGGCGAAGGGCATCTACCCATACTTCCTCGAGGTAGAGTCCGCCACCGACACGCGTTCGACTGTGAGCGGGCGCCGCGTGATTATGGTCGGTTCGAACAACTACCTCGGCCTGACCATGCACCCGAAGGTCCGCGAGGCGGCGATCCACGCGATCGAGAAGTACGGCTCCGGCTGCACCGGCTCGCGGTTCCTCAACGGCAACCTCGACATCCACCGCGAGCTCGAGGAGAAACTCGCCGCGTTCACGCGGCAGGAGGCGGCCCTGGTCTTCTCGACGGGGTTTCAGACGAACCTTGGCGCGATCACCACGCTCGTCGGCAAGAACGACGTCGTCTTTGTGGACCGCGAGGACCATGCCTCGATCATGGAAGCGACCCGCATGGTCTGGGGCAAAGTCGTCAAGTTCAAGCACAACGACATGGCCGACTTCGAGCGCGTCGTGAGTATCAACAACGAGACTGCCGGCAAGCTCGTCGTCGTGGACGGCGTCTACTCGGTCACGGGCGAGCTCTGCCCGCTGCCCGAGCTCATAGAGATCGCCGAACGCTACGACGTCAAGGTGATGGTGGACGATGCGCACGGCGTCGGCGTGCTCGGCACGTGCGGCGCCGGCACGTGCGACCACTTCGGCGTCGTCGAACGGGCGGACATCATCATGGGCACGTTCTCGAAGAGCTTCGCCTCGCTCGGCGGCTTCCTCGCCGGCGATCGGGCGGTGATGGAGTACCTGCGCCACCACGCGCGCGCGCTCATTTTCTCGGCGGCGATGCCTCCGCCTGCAGTGGCCGCCTGTCTGGCCGCGCTCGACATTATGCAGGCCGAGCCCGAGCGCATGACGCGGCTCCTCGAGATCACCGGCCGCATGAAGGCCGGTTTCGAGGAGCTCGGCTTCACGCTCAGGCCGACGGGCGCCGCCATCGTCGCCGTGCTCGTGGGCGACATGTGGAAGGCGATCGTTTTCTGGAAGGAACTTTTCGACAACGGCGTGTACGCCAACGTCTTCGTCCCGCCGGGCGTGCCGCCGGGCCACTCGCTCATCCGCACCAGCTACATGGCGACGCACAGCGACGACGAGATGGACGAGGTCCTCGAAACCTTCGAGAAAGCGGGCAAGAAGGTCGGCCTGATCTGAGGAACACGCTCTTGACGCCCGGGCAGCGAACAGCGTCCGCTGACGCCTCATGTGCAATTCGCCCCGTCCACTCCCGCCGCGACTACCGCGCCTTCATACGGCTCCCGTGGCGCCTCTACGCTGACTCGCCGTGCTGGGTGGCGCCGCTACTCGTCAGCGAGAAGGCCCGCTTCAACCCCCGCAAGAGCCCGTACTTCGATCACGCCGAGGTGAAGCTTTTCCTCGCCCGGCAGGGCGGCAGGCCGGTGGGCCGCATCGCGGCGCACATCAACCACGAGCACAACGCCTATTGGCAGGATAGCGTCGGCTTCTTCGGCTTCTTCGAGTGCGTTGCGGACTACGCCGTCGCCGAGGCGCTGTTCGGGGCGGCGGCCCAGTGGCTCCGCGAGCGCGGGCGCAGCGCGATGCGCGGGCCGATGAACTTCTCGACCAACGAGGAAGTCGGTTTCCTCGTCGAGGGATTCGATAAGCTCCCCGCGATCATGATGCCGTACACGCACGCGTACTACCTCGACTTCGCCGACCGCTTCGGCTTGCGCAAGGTGATGGACCTCCTCGCCTGGCACCTTGATACGGAGATCGTTGACATGGCCCGCTACGAGCCGCTGGCCGAGCGCATTCGCGAGCGGGTCGGCTTCACGCTCCGCAATATAAACATGAGGGACTATCGGGGCGAGATCGCTCGGATCAAGCGTGTGTACAACGACGCCTGGAGCCGCAACTGGGGCTTCGTGCCGATGACCGACCGCGAGTTCGAGCACTTCGCCCACGAGATCAAGCTGCTTGTGCGACCCGCCTGCGTGCAGATCGCCGAGAAGGACGGTGAGCCGATCGGCTTCTGCCTCTCGCTGCCGGATATCAACAAGATCCTCGCGCGCATGAACGGGCGGCTCTTGCCGACCGGCCTCTTCAAGCTCCTGTTCGGCATGAAGAAGCTCACCGCGCTCCGCACCATCACGCTCGGCACGCGCACGGCCTACCGCAAACGCGGGATCGAAAGCGTCTTCCTCGTCGAGATCGTGCGCCGCACCGTCGCCGCCGGCTTCCGCACCTCCGAGATGGGCTGGACCCTCGAGGACAATTTTTTGGTCAACAAGCCGCTCGAGAAGATGGGCGCCCGCCTCAATAAGCGCTACCGCATCGTCGAGATGCCGCTCTGAGAAGCGCGCTGTCATCGTACACCAGCAAGTCTGGAGTGATGGTCGGACGAGGCCAGGGGCTGTTGCGCCTTCGGTGCTCCCTGCGAAAGAGAGCCGGCCATGCTCAACGCGAGATCGAGACTGAAACAGCCCAGGGCCTAAACACCACCCGAAATCGAACACAGTCGCTTCGGAGCTAAGGGAGGCAGAGCAACAACGCCCTTCTTCAGCAGCTTGCTACGTCACGGGGACGAGGCGCAGGAGGTGATCGGAGCCACCTTGGCGTTGAAGTGAAGGAGTGTGACGAGGAGTGTCACCTGCATCACCCTTACTGACTCCGCGCGTCGGCTGAAGCGGGCATCGCGCGCTTTAGTGCGCGCGGGCTGAAAAACGCAACTTACTGATGCATCGTTAGTTAGAGATACACAGCATCAGACGCTGCAATCCACGGCATGGAACTTGTTCAATAGCCGTTTGCTGCGTAATGACCTCGGGGAAGAGACCCGGCGGCCGGGGGCTTCATGGTGAAGCCCACGGCGGAGACGACGTCCCATCGTCTTTCAACCGGAACTATTCCCCTGGAACTCGCTCCGGGGGCGGCGGTTTCCCCACTCGCCGCCCCTCCCTTTTTCCCTTCACGCTTCTCACCTTCAAAGAAGCGGGAACTAAAAGGCTCATTGCGGGAGCTTTTTCGGAGCCTGTAGCGTTATAGGGAATGAGAGGGCGAGGTCAGTTGATCCTGGAATGCTCACCAGGATTCTCTCAGCAAGCCGGCGGCATGCCCCTGGCAACCGAGACTTGAATTGGCTGGGCTAACGGGGCAGAAACGACAGCTCAAGCCAACCGAAAAAGGGTCCCCGGGTCCGATTCCCACCTCCCCTCGTTCCCAGCCACGACCCGGACCCGGGGCCCTGTATTCTCGCTGCGAGGTGCGCCTCGGGCCGAGTTCAGCGCCAGCGGGTCGAATCGGGCACGCCCCTGGCATTTTCCTTGCATCCATCGGGGGCAACACTCTGTCTTCAGGGAAGGGACTCCGATGAACGTTCCGCCGGTCGGCAATCCATTGCTTCGCGCGGCAACGCTTGCCGCGCAGAAGCAAAGAGAAGCGGACTCGCCAGAGCAACCCGCTGGTCCAACCGGAGCTTCCACCCAGGTGGAAGAGCCTCAGGCCAGACCCGACCGCGGCCGAGAGGAACTGGAGCGGCTGGCAGACGATGTCCTCGCCGTTTTCGAGGACTCGCCGGAGCGACTCGAGGAGCTCGTTGCAACGCTGAGGCGGCTTGAGGCCAAAGAAGCGCCTTCCGGTTGATCCTTAGGACCGGATCCTCTGCTTTGTCAGCACCTTATGAGGCCCGGTTGGAGGGAATTGCTGAGGGCTCTACCGCGACTGTTCTCGTGCGTGTACGACTGAGCGCGCCGTTCTTCCCGCCGTGACAAGGTAACCGTACCGGGGTGCCTGCCCGTCAAGCGCATAGTCGCGGATGATGTCGCGTGTCTTCTCGGTGACGCTGTTGGCCATGCGCCAGCGGAAGTCGTTGAGGCGAGGTGCGTGCATAAAGGCGTAATACGCCGCGTCCATCCCGGTTTCAGCGCAGGTGACGCACGTCTCGTAGATGCGGTAGTAGTCGTCCTGCGCCTCGGGTCGCTTCGGGTGGCCCGCGTAGAGGTAGCGCCACCGGCTCCAGTATGGATCGTGGTGATCGCTCGTTCTCGAGTTGTTCCATTCGACGGGGAAGCAGTGTGCGGCGATTTCGTGGATCGCCGTGTGGCGTGCCGCGACCATGAACGACACCTGAGTCCGCTGCTTGCCGTTGACCGCCGCCGTTGACTCGGCGATGCTGCGGGTGAAGATGTAGGCCATCGGGAGACGCTTGCCTTCGTGCTCGAGCAGGCAGACGACGCCCATCGTCCGGCCGATCGCGGGCCGCCGTTTCGACCAGCGCTGCACGCCGATTATGTAGACCGTGTCCGGGCGCGAGGGGTCGAGATTGACGTAGCCGTTCTCAATCAGCCACCGCGAGATGACCGACGACCCCTCGTTGAACGCCTTCGCGTCCGTCTCGTCACGGAGCTTGCGCTCGACGAGGCTCGAGAGGTTCTCGCAGTTGAGGCGGCGGCGGCCGTCAAAGATGGCATCGGCGGGGATGATGTTCTTCGTGTTGCCGGTTTCCGGGCTGTCGCAGACGACGACCTCGAGGCCGCACTGGCCGAACGCGTCAATGAAGCGCTGATCCACAACGGGCTTGCACGAGATGGTGAGCGTCTTGCCGCCCTTGGTCACGCGCTTACGGAACGAGCCCTCAAACCAGTCCACTTCGACGTAGAGCTTCTTCATTCCGACCCGCACCGGCACGGACGTGCACGTAACGTCCCCGCCGACGCGGTGCCAGACCTTCAGGTCAATAAGCCCGGTCCCGATACGGCCGAGCGGCGCGCCGCCCTCGCCTATGGGGTGGAACTCGGTATGCTTGTTCTCGAGGCTCATGCCGCCGATGAGCTTCCAGCGGCGCGTCTCGCCGTCGTTGTCGAAATCCTCCGGGCGGCTCAGCCCGAACCGGTCTCGCCAGGTCCTTGCCGAGTCGAAATAGGCAAAGCCCCGAGCGCTGCTCCGCGTGCTGACTTCGACGCGCACGATGTCGCGCTCTTCGATGTTGCGGGCGACGGGGTTTCCCGATTGCGCCAGAAGCTCCGAGACGAACGTCGGCCTGGTTTTGATGACTGTGGGGAGGTTGTTGTCGCTAGGCCCGGCAAAAGCTCCCGGGCTGAGCAGCGCAAACGCTATGATGGCGACCGCCCAAGAGGCGGCACGCCGTGAGAGTCGGTGCCTCATCAGTCTATCCTGTGGTGCGTATAGAACGTCCGTTCGCTGAAGGCACCGGACTCAGGACTCTCTCTGGACTCGCCAGGCAACAAGTCGTGTGCCACGCGCTCTGTCATGCGGGCCGACCGGGCGTCGAGCCCCGAAGGGCGTGTTCAAATCACGTTGCGGCGACGGTGGATACGGAGAGGAGAGCAGAAGGGGGCCGCTCGGATACACTGGTCGAAGTCTTACGGGTGGGCCGCGCGATTCTTATTCCTGAGAAAATGCCGCCCTGCCTAAACAGAACACCGAGAAAAGCAGGGCGGTTGCGGTGGATGCTACCGTCGGCCCCGGCAGGCGTGCTAGAAGGTGACGGGGCGCTCCGCCGAGGAGGCGCCGCCGAGGAAGCTTTCCACCGCCAAGGCGAGAGGAACTGACAGAGTGGTTGACGGGATCCGAATCCGAAAGGCGCGGCGGAAGGACCTTGACTTCATCCTCTGTCTTTCGATCGAGACGCTCCGGAATGAGCTCACGCCTTACGAGCGCGAGCGCACGTCGCACCGCAAGCTCGTCAATATCATGGCCAAGAACCTGCGCCGCTTCATGGCGTCGTCGGGCATGCTCACACTGGTGGCCGAGACCGAGGCGGGCGAGTGCGCCGGCTTCATCATGGTCGGTAAGAGCGCCAGCGTATTCACCGACCAGCAGCAGGCGTTCGTTTACGACATCGCCGTGACGCCGCAATTCCGGCGCCGCGGTATCGGGCGAATGCTCATGGAGCGCGCCGAGGCGTACGCACGAGAGCAAGAGATGGGGTTCATTACCCTGATGGTTGACTGCCGGAACGAAGCGGCCCGCACCCTCTACGCGCAGCTCGGCTTCGAGGACGGCAAGGTCCTCATGCGCAAACTTCTGGCCGATCCGGCTGAGCACATGGAAGACCAGACAAGTCAAAGCTAATCGTCAATTCCAAAGCATATACTGGGCGTTGTTTCGCGGAGTCGTTGATTGGCCGGCGCCGGTTGTGCTATAGGAGTAAGGCGTGGGTTCACGAGCTGTGCGGTCTGATATTGCTGTAAGGTTGGGGGCGGAACGGCCCCCTCTTCGCATCGAGCGAATGAGAGCCGGGAAGGAGCAGGCGACAATGAGCAACCGCCTCACCGTTGTGATTGCCGCCGGCGAGGGCGCTCCGTACTCGAAGACGGGCGGGCTCGGCGACGTGGTGGGCGCCCTGCCCGGGGCAATCGCAGCTCGCGGCCACGACGTGCGGCTCTTCCTGCCCTACTATGCCACAACGCGCCGCATGAAGGTTCCCGTCAAGGAGACGGGAGTGAGCGTATCTATCCCGATGCGCGGGGTGCCGGCTGAAGGTACGGTGCTCGAGGTGGATAGCTCCGCCGGCGTTAGGGTCTATTTCATCCGCAGGGACGAGTACTACGACCGCGAGGGTATCTATCAGGGCCTCGATGGCGACTATCCCGACAACGCCGAGCGCTTCATGTTCTTTTCCCGAGCCGTTGCCGCGGCGCTCCACGGGCTGAACCTGAAGCCCGATATCATCCATTGCCACGATTGGCAAACGGGCCTTATCCCTGCGCTGGCCCGGCACGGTCACGACAGCCGTTACCTCGCCCCGATCGCGACGGTTTTTACGGTGCACAACCTGGCGTTCCAGGGCCAGTTCTGGCACTTCGACATGGAGATGGCCGGCCTGCCGTGGTCCACGTTTACGCCCGAGGGGCTCGAGTTCTACGGCAAGATCAACCTGATGAAGGCCGGCATCGTGTACGCCGACGTCGTCAGCACCGTCAGTCGCAAGTACAGTAAGGAGATCCAGACCAAGGAGTTCGGCTGTGGCCTCGAGGGCGTCCTGCACGCGCGGCGGAACGAAGTCTTCGGCATCCTCAACGGCGCCGACTATGAGCACTGGAATCCCGCAACCGACAGCTTCCTCGTTGCCAACTACACGCCGGACAACATGGCGGGCAAGAAGAGCTGCCGAGCCGATCTGCTTCAAGCGTACGGGCTGAACGTCCCGGCCGGCGTGCCGGTTCTCGGCATGGTCGGGCGGCTCACGGACCAGAAAGGCCTCGACATCCTGGCCGAGGTGCTCGAGGAGATCATCCGGCTTGACAGCTGCTTCGTCCTGCTCGGGACGGGACAGCAGAAGTACCACGAACTGCTTGAGAAGCTCTCTGCAAAGCACCCCGAGCGCGTCGGAGTACGGCTCGGCTTCGACAACGCACTCGCGCACAAGATCGAGGCTGGCTGCGACATGTTCCTGATGCCCTCCCGGTTCGAGCCATGCGGCCTAGGCCAGATGTACAGCCTCCGATATGGCACCGTGCCCATCGTGCGCGCCACGGGCGGCCTCGACGACACGATCACAAACTTCGACCCGCTCAGCGGCGAGGGCAATGGCCTCAAGTTCACCGCCTACTCGGGCAAGGCGCTCCTTGCATGCGTGCGGAAAGCGGTGCGCCTGTTCCGGAACCGCCGGGCGTGGTCGCGGCTGGTCGCTAACGGGTTGAGCTGCGACTTCTCATGGGACGCTTCGGCCCGGAAATACGTCGAACTGTACAGAACGGCCATTGACCGGCACTCGGCCCCGACAGGCGCAAAATGAGCCGTAACCAACCGCGCACGCCTCGGCGCGTCGCTAGGGCAGATAGAGGCGTTTCGGCTCTTGGGGCTCCGGTTATTCTTTCAGTAGCCTGCTCGAGGCTAGTGGTTGGCGTGTGTGTGTGAGCAGGATGCTCACACGACAGCCGGCGAGACGCCCGCGCGACCATAGGGCGGGGGAGCGGCCGCGGCTCGCCGGCTGTGTCGGGGGCGTCTTTCCCCCGGTCTGCGCAGGGTGTAACCACTGCCGCTTGGGGGCTCTCGGCGGGGGAGGGAACCCGAGCCTGCAACGTGCCGCCTCTCGAGCGGCTCGTGTAACGGGCCGGAAAGAAACTCAGCTTTTACGGCAGAGAGGCATCTCGGCTCTCGAGGCTGTGGTTCCTTTTTCCGCAGCCTGCCGGCCGATTCGGACCCGTGCATGCACATTGGCGAACCAAGCGTTGCGCCCGCCTCGATTCCGCTTGCTTAGGCGGCTCGCTTTTTGCTATGAGACTCCAGGAGGAAAGGTCACATCAGCATCAGCGGCACCTCGGAGAGACGTTCCCATGCCTGAGCTTCGTAAGGACCCCATTGTCAACCGGTGGGTCATCATAGCCACCGAACGCGCCAAGCGCCCGACGGACTTCGCAACGCCAGAGAACGGTCAGGAGTCGCCCCGAGGGTGCCCCTTCTGCCCCGGCAACGAGTCGAAGACCCCGCCTGAGATCTACGCGGTCCGGTCGGACTCGAGCCGTCCCGACACCGAGGGCTGGACGGTGCGCGTCGTGCCGAACAAGTTCCCCGCGCTCCGGATCGAGGGGGACATGGAGAAGTTCGGCGTCGGCATCTATGACCGCATGAACGGGATCGGCGCGCACGAGGTGATCATCGAGACGACGGACCACTTCGAGAAGATCGAGATGCAGAGCGTTGATTCGCTCTTCGAGGTCTACAAAACGTACAAGCAGCGGCTCGCCGACCTCAAGAAGGACGAGCGCTTCCGTTACATCCTGATATTCAAGAATGAGGGAATCACCGCGGGCGCCACACTCTTGCACCCGCACTCGCAGCTCATCGCCACGCCGGTCACGCCCAAGCGGATCCGCGAGGAGCTCATGGGGGCGCAGGCGTATTTCGAGTACAAGGACCGCTGTATCTTCTGCGACATCATCCGCGAGGAGATACGCCAGAAGGACCGAATCGTTTACGAGAACAACAGCTTCATCTCGTTCTGCCCGTTCGCGGCGCGTTTCCCGTTCGAGGTCTGGACCCTGCCCAAGCGGCACCATCCGGACTACGACTCGATGGGGCGCGACGAGATCTTCGCTTTCGCCGATGCGATGAAGGTGACGCTGGCGAAGCTGACCAAGGCGCTCAACGGCCCGCACTACAACTACATGCTCCACACCGGCCCGGTCAGGTGGCGCCGCCGCGGCTACTGGGCCACGATCGAGCACGACTTCCACTGGCACATCGAGATCATCCCGAGGCTCACCAACACAGCCGGATTCGAGTGGGGCACCGGCTTCTACATCAACCCCACTATCCCCGAGGACGCGGCGAAGTTCCTTCAGGAGACGCAGGTGTGAAGCCGTTGTATGTGGCGTTCCTCTGGCACATGCACCAGCCGCTGTACAAGGACCCCGCCACGTCGAGGTACCTCATGCCGTGGGTCCGGCTCCACGCGTGCAAGAGCTACTTCGATATGGTGGATCTCTTGGGAGATTTCCCCGACGTCCGGCTCACGTTCAACCTTGTGCCGTCGCTGCTCGTGCAGCTCCAGGACTATGCCGCCGGCAGCGTCGAGGACCCTTTCCTAGCGCATTTTCTCAAGCCGGCCGACAGCCTTACCGAGCTCGAGCGCCGCTTCCTGTTGCAGAACTTCTTCATGGCGAACTGGAACAGCGTCATCCGTCGCCACGGGCGCTACTGGCAGCTTCTCTACAAGCGCGGCACCAACTACACGGCCGGCTCGAACATCGAGGAGCTCAAGTTCACGACCGAGGATTATCGCGACCTGCAGGTGTGGCATAACCTCGCCTGGTTCGGGTTCCGCGCACGGCGCAAGTATCCCCAGATCGCCGAGCTGATCGCCCGGGGGCAGCATTTCACCGAGGCGGACAAGAAAACTATCCTCGCCCTGCAGACCGAGATCGCCGGCCGGGTCATTCCGCTCTATCGCGAAGCCCGGGAACGGGGGCAGATCGAGATCACCACCTCGCCGTTCTACCACCCGATCATGCCGCTTGTGATGTCCACCGACAACGCCGCCCGGGCCTGTGCGGACTGCCCGGCGCCCGGCGAGCGTTTCGAGCATCCGGAAGACGTCCGCACCCAGATCGAGAAGGCGGTGGGCCTGCATCGGTCGGTCTTCGGAGAGTCGCCCGACGGGCTCTGGCCGCCCGAAGGCGCCGTCTGCCCCGAGATGATTCCGCTCATCCGTGGGGCGGGATTCACGTGGACGGTCAGCGATGAGGAGGTGCTCGAAGCCTCGATGCCCCCCGACGCCGCCCGACACGGCAGTGTTGGCCGACACCGCAGCAAGGCGCTTTACAAGCCGTATCGGGTCGTCCATGACGGCGCGGCCGTCGAGATGCTGTTCCGCGACCGCGAACTTGCCGACGCAATCGGCTTCCACTACCTCGGCATGCAGGCGACCGATGCGGTTGATCACTTCTTCGGCCAGCTTCAGACGATCCGGGAAGGCTGCGAGGCGGCCGGTGACCATTACATGAACCCGCCTATCGTACCGATCTTCCTCGATGGCGAAAACCCGTGGGAGGCCTACCCGAACGACGGTGAAGATTTCCTGAGCGAGTTGTACCGCCGACTCTCGGCGGAGCCCGACATACGCACGACGCGGATCGGCGACTACCTCAACGAGTTCCCCCCGGCCGACACGCTCGAATCGCTTCGTCCCGGCTCCTGGATCAACCACAACTTTAAGGTGTGGATCGGCCATCCCGAGGAGAACGAGGCGTGGGACAAGCTCGGGCGCGCTCGGGACGCTGTGGAGCGGGCCGAAGCGAATGCCGCCGCCGTGCGCGGGGCAAAGGCGCGAGAGGTGAACTTCGATCGCGCCTGGCAGGCAATCCAGATCGCCGAGGGGAGCGACTGGTTCTGGTGGTACGGCGACGATTTCACCAGTGACAACGACGCCGAGTTCGATAACCTCTTCCGGACGCACTTGATGAACGCTTACCGGTTCAGTGGTGCCGAGATCCCCCGCGAGCTCACCGAGCCGATCAAGCGCTACCCGACCGTCGCTGTCTCGAAACAGCCGACACGGTTCATTTCCCCGGTCATTGACGGCAAGCGGTCGAACTTCTACGAGTGGGAAGGCGCGGGCATCTACGAGGCGCGGCGTCCGAGCGGCGCCATGCACCAGCGCGAGGCCTACATCGAGCGAATCAGCTACGGCTTCGATCTCGAAACGCTTTATCTGTGCATCTCGTATCGCAACCCGGCTGAGCTTGGCGCGTTCATTGACGAGAAATACCGCAAGCAGTTCCTCATCGAGGTGGCGCTGCGCGACAAGCACGATTTTACGATCAAGTTCGTGGTTGATCTCGACGAGGTCTGGCGAGAGGGCGGCCACCCGAAGATCCCACGCGACGAGATGATCACGTACCGCCTCTACCGGAAGACCGAGGCCGGAAAGGAGTTCGAGCAGATCGCCATCGGCGATAGCCTGCGGACCGAGAAGACCACCGAGCTTTCGGTCAGCTTCGAGCAGCTCGGCCTCGAGCCAGGCGGCCACGTCGAGCTCTCGGTCACGATGTATCCGATCAACCACGGCAGGTGGCCCGAGAGCGCCATGCCGGTCGAGCGCTGCCCGAAGAAGGGCAACATCCATTTCACCGTGCCCGACGAGTTCTTCGAGCTGGACAACTGGGTCGTCTAACGGAGAATAGGAATAGTCACCTCTTTCCCCGATGGCGTCTGGTTCAAGATGCAGCAAGGTTGCAGAGGAATAGGTGACTGCCCCCCCTTTAATGTACAATGATAAAGAAGAGTTTTTTCCAGGACCACGTCAATAAGGCCGAGGGCTATCTCATGCTCGGCATGTACGAGGACGCGCTCGGCGAAGCGAGCGCGGCGCTCGAGATCGAGCCGGCCTCGTACACGGCGAACTCGCTGCGCGGCATCGCGCTGATCTCGCTCGAACGATTCGACGAGGCCCGCCGGCCGCTGTTGGAGGCAATCGCCACCGAGCCTGAGCGCCCGGAAACGTATATCCATCTTGCCTACGTGGACCGGCGCACCGTTTCGCTCGACAAGGCGATCGAGACGATCCTCAAGGCGATCGAGCTCAAGCCCGACATGCCGATCGCCAACTACAACCTCGCCTGCTACTGCGCCCTCAAGGGCGAGGCCGACGATGCGTTACGCTACCTCGGCCGCGCCATCAACATCGCCCCCCACTTCCGCGAAGCCGCGCGCGCCGACGACGACTTCGACTCGCTCCGCACCAACGACCGCTTCCGTCGCCTGACGGAAATGGAGTAGACACGCCAGGGGTCGGGTCTTACACTTGGGCCGTTATCGCATGTAACCATGCCGGAACAGGGCAGCGGAACAATGGCGCCACGCTTCGACATTGACCGCACGAAACTCGAAGCGTTCTGCCGCAAGTGGCAGGTTCAAGAGCTGTCCCTGTTCGGCTCCGTCCTCCGAGACGATTTTGGGCCCGACAGTGACGTGGACGTGCTCGTGAGCTTCCATCCCGACGCGCCGTGGAGCCTCTGGGACCTGATGGACATGAAAGCGGAGCTTGAGGATTTCTTCGGCCGGCTCGTGGACCTCATCGAGAAGGAGGCCCTGCGGAATCCCTGGCGGAAACGCGAGATCCTTGGAACGTACGAGGTGGTCTATGCTGCCTGACACGAAAGACATGGCCCGATTGTGTGATATGCTGGGCGCAGCGCGTGCCATCATCGAGTTCATCCGCGGTAAGCGGTACGAGGACCTGCTTCGGGAGCGGATGCTTCGGAACGCCGTAGATCGCAACCTGGAGATCATCGGAGAAGCGGAGCGACAACCCGCATGAGAGAAGCAACGCGCAAATGGGTGGAACAGGCCCGATACGATCTGGAGACAGCCCGCGCCATGCTCGCGGCGGAGCGTTACCTCTACGTCCTCTTCTGCTGCCAGCAGGCGATGGAAAAGGCCCTGAAGGCTTTGATCTTGGAGCGTTCGGGCGAGTTTCCGCCCCGTATCCACAGTCTGCCACGTTTGGCACAGTCGTGTGGATTGAGCCTGGAGGAAGAGGTGGTGGAGTTTCTTGCCGAGCTTTCCGCTTTTTATATCCAGACAAGGTATCCTGAGGAGATCGAGTCGCTCGGCGCAGGGATCGCTCGCGAGAAGGCGGAAGCGGCCCTGGGGAAAACAGAGGAGACGATGCAGTGGCTGTTCTCGATGCTGAAGTAGCACGCCGCGCTCTGGCGGCAGCCAAGGTGCTGGGCCGCGAAGGTGTCGTCCGCGCCGCCTATGTCTTCGGTTCGCACGTGGACGGCCGGGCCGACCGCTGGAGCGATATAGATGTGGCCGCCTTCATGGACGGCGTGGGGTCCTGGGACATCTGGCGGCGCACGCGAGCAATCGTGCGGGTCCAGAAGGAAGTCGGCTTCGACGTTGAGCCGCATCTGTTTCCCGCTGCCGCCCTGCAGGATGCCGAAGCCGGCAGCTTCGCCGCGGAAATCCTCCATCACGGAGTTCGCATTCTCTGAGCGGCGCTGCGGGCCTGTTCGACGAGCAGCGCTGATGTTCGATGCGTCATCGAGCCAAACCCTGTGAATCATGTAAATCCTATCCAGTAGGGAGAAGAGACGATGAAGGCACGGGTACAACTTGATCACGATGCTCTGGCGGCATTCTGCCGCAAGTGGCGGATACGCGAGCTGTCGATCTTCGGCTCCGCGCTGCGCGACGACTTCGGCCCGGAAAGCGACCTGGATTTTCTGGTGAGCTTCGGAGAGCGGGCGCCCTGGGACCTCTGGGAACTGGTGGATATGCGCGATGAACTGATTTCGATCGTCGGTCGCGAAGTGGATATCGTCGCCAAAGAAGCGTTACGCAATCCCTATCGCCGGAAAGAAATACTCTCGAATCGAGAGGTGATCCATGCAGCCTGAGGAACGCGACAAGGCCTACTTGTGGGATATGTTGGATGCGGCGTTGGCGGTCGAAGCGTTTGTTCGCGGCAAGACATACGCGAATTACCTTTCCAATCGCATGTTGAGAGGCGCCGTTGAACGCCACATCGAAATCTTCGGAGAAGCAGCGCGACGAGTATCCGAGGAAACCAGGCAAGCGCATCCGGAGATCCCCTGGCACGCCATTGTCGGCCAGCGCAATGTATTGGCGCATGAGTATGACGAGATTCTTCACGAGGCGATATGGGGCATTGCCACGCGGCGGATTCCGGAATTGATCGCCATGCTCAGGAGGATGATGCCTGATGAGACACGAGACGATTAGCTACGATGTTCAAACGGTTTGCACGGCATGAGCAGGACTGTGCCGGCTGGCGGCGCGGCGGCTATCGCGGCGTCACGGAGGAGGAGGCCGGTCTGAACGTTGAGGTGCACCTGTTCTCCGCTGCCTTGTTCGAGAACGCCGAAGCCGGCAGCTTCGCCGCGGACATCCTCCATCACGGAGTTCGCATTCTGTGAAGCCGGCTCAGACTGGTCTTACGACACCGAAGGCCGTAAAGGGCGTGAGTCGATGAACCCAAAGGTGCAGCTCGATCGCGAGGCGCTGGCGGAGTTCTGTCGCAAGTGGCGCGTGCGTGAGCTCTCCATCTTCGGCTTGGCCCTCCGCGACGACTTCGGCCCAGACAGCGATCTGGACTTCCTCGTTAGCTTCGACCCCGAGGCGCCGTGGAGCTTGTGGGACCTGGTGGACGTGCGCGAGGAACTCATGGCGATCACCGGCCGCAAGGTGGACCTCGTCGAGAAGGAGGGCCTCCGCAATCCCTATCGCCGCAAGGAGATCCTCTCGACGCAGGAGGTAATCTATGCAGCCTGACCGGCGCGACACAACGTACCTCTATCAAAGATGCTCGCACCAAGGACCAGACCCTAGTGTCGCGTCACTGTAATAGTATTGGGTATAGTCGTTTCAGCTTGATTCGGGCATCGGCCGGGGGGAAGCGCCAGTCAACGGTGGCCTGGGCGCTGTTGCGCTGCTGTTGCCAGGCGGCGACTTCGCGCTCGA
>CBDUSE010000007.1:0-36072 GCA_965369835.1 uncultured bacterium | reverse complement strand
AAAGAGGGAGCATACCACAACCGCAAGCTCAAAGTGAACAGTATTGGGGCTAGCGGCCCGCGCGGCCAAGCGCGATCGTCGCCTGGATCGGCAGGTGGTCCGAGCCGATGTGCGGGCCGGTGCGAAAGTCGGCGACGGCCAGGTTGTCGGTCACCAGGATGTGGTCGAGGGGTGTGAACAGCAGCCGGTTGAACGTCGGCCACGTCGCCTTGATCCCGTACCCGCGGCTCGCGTAGCGGAGCTTCGCCGCCGACGTGCCCATCGCCGCGATAAAGCGTTTCAGGCATGGCGAGAAGGGCGAGGCGTTGAGATCGCCTGCAATGATAAGCCGGTCACCGAGCTCGCCGCGAGCCGTCGCGATCGCCTCGAGCTGCTCGTTGCGCAGTTTCCAATACGCCATGTTGCGCGGCGGCAAGGGGTGCGTCGCCACAATTGTGACTTGCTCGCCGCCCAACTCCACCGTCGCCACGATGCTCGGTACGCCCGCGCTGCCGTATTTCACAATCCTTGCACCCTCGAGCGGCAGCCGGCTGTAGAGCGCAATGCCGAACGGGTGCTCGTGCGTTTGCATGACGACGTGGGGATACTCCTTCCGAAGCGGCTCGAGCGCCTCGGCCCATGCGGTTGTCGCCTCGAGAACGATAACCACGTCGGGATCGGCTTCCCGTATGAGTGAGAGAAAGCGCTCGTGCTCCGTATTGAGGTTCCACACATTCGCGTACAGCAGCGTCAGCCGCGGCGCATTCGCATCGGTCGCCGCTTCCTTCCCGCCGACGTACCATGGCGCGATCTCGGCGGCGTTCAGCGCGAAACACGCGCCCGCCACGACGAGAAACAGCCGGTCGCGTGCGAATGCGAGCAACACAAGACACACCGCGAGCGCAAGCAGGTATTGGACCCGGAAGTGGCTGCAGCCGTCGAAGAGCCAGTTCAGCCGGCCCAGGTACGCCATCAAGGTGAGGGCGCAAAACAAGGACGCCGCGATTCGCACGAGCGCGAGCAATCCTCGTGCGTGTCGGTACGACATGCCAAGCGGCAAGCGAGCTTGCCGCCCTCGTCGCCCGAATCGCGGCGTCCCGTTTTCGTCACGTACCGCTCGTTCGGGATTGGCATTTCCCGCGTTCGATGAACGGTCCGTCGTCATTCCGCTCCAGCGTTGCTACGCCGACACGTATCTCATGTTGCGGGTCACGCCCTTCGTGCCGACCTTCTTCGTCGCCAGCAGCTTCTTGAGCGCTGTATTCAGCGTCTGCGGGCGCGACCTGACCGCCTTAGCGAGCTCGACCTTGAGCAGTCCCCCGCTCTTGCTCTTGAGCGCCTTGAGGATGGCGTTCTGGACTCGCTCGACCTGCGCCGCCGTGCTCCGTACGCGGCCCGCCTTTTTCTTGGCGACCTTTTTCTTTGGGCGTCCGGGCCTGCGTTTTTTCCTGGCGACCTTCTTCTTTGGACGTCCGGGCCTGCGCTTTTTCCTGACGACTTTCTTCTTCTTTGGACGCCCCGGCCCGCGCTTCGGCGCCGCGCCGGTCAGCGCGGCGATCGCCTTGTCGAGGCCGGCGATGTCCTTCGCGAGCTTCGCGCGTTTCGCTTTGAGCTTCTTGGCCTCCGCCGTTTTGCGCCGTGCGATGGCGGCCTCGAGCTGCGCGACGCTCATCCCGGCGACGCCGGGCGGTCGCCCGCGCTTCTTCCGGGTGACCTTGGCCCGTGCCTTCTTTTTCTTCGCTGCTTTTTTCCTTGCCATCTGCCCTCTCCGTTTCTGTGTTTACGGAAACCGATAATTCCGGCCAAATTGCAATTTGCGCGCTTTCCGCGGGAACATTGACAACTTTCTTTGGCATTATGCAAGAAAAAAATGAGAAAAAATCTAAAGTTCCGAATCAACCAATTCCAGCGAGCACGAACTGTCAAATGCCGAGCAGGCAAGGTCGCGTAGTATTCCACAATCGGGCGAAGCAGAGCGGAGCGCGATCGGCTTGCGCTTTCACGTCCATGAACGCTTCCTCGCGCCGTTCACCTTCGGGGCGATAGGTCAGCGAGGTGTGGCGGGACCTCGCCGGTACGTCTCCGGACCAGCGCAAAGCCTTTGACACACTGCCGCCCAGGCCCGTAGTATCGCCAAGCACGGTACACACGGATTACGAGCCAACGTGGCAGACAGCGACAGCCCTTCGGATAACGCTTTTCAGCGCAAAGCGCCTTGCTCCGCGTTCAGCCGGTTTTGCCTTCGCCATCGCGCTGCTACGCTCGCCGTGACCGCGGTCGTCACGCTCTATTTCGCGTTGGTCGTCGTGGCGCGAGTTTTGCCGAAGCCGGTCACGCGATTCCTCCGTATCCCCTCATCGGGCATCGAGATTGACGCCTCGACCCGCGCCTTCGTCCTCAAGGATGATCCCGACCGCGAGTACTACCGGCAGTACCTCGACCGTTTCGGCAGCGACACGACGCTCGCCATCGGGATCGAGTGCCCCGGCTCATGCTTCGACGAGGCCGAGTTGCGCCGGACACTCGCCGTCACACGCCGTATTGAAAAGCACCGCGACGTCAAGCGCGTCCTCAGCCTTGCCACCGTCGTGTACCCGACCCGCGACGGACGGCTCGCCGATCTGTCCAAGCTACTCAGCGCCGAGACCGTCGAGCCTGCGGCGCTCGAGCGGTTCGTCGAGCAGATGCTCGCCAACCGCATCGTTGAAGAAAACCTGATCTCGCGCGACGGTGACGGAACGACCGCGCCCTACAAGACCAGCGTGCTTTACGTGTATTTCGCCGACGGCCTCGACGACGAAGAGCTCGTCTCCCGGGGCACGCTCGACGACGTCCGCGCCATTCTCGACGAGGGCGTAGGGGAGGCAAACACGGTCGTGCTCGTCGGCAACCCGATCCTGCGCGAATCGTTGCGTCGGATCATTCGGTCCGACCTCTTCATCTTCCTTGGCGTCACACAGATCCTCGCCGCGGTCGCCGTCTTTGCCATCTTCCGAAGCCTCCGCGCCGTCGCCGTCATCATGGTCTTTGTCTGGGTCACGCTCGCGTGGACGTTCGGTGTTTTCGTCCTTGCCGGCCAGAGGATCAACCTCGTCACCGCCATCCTCAGCCCGGTCCTTATCACCGTGTGCGTCACAATCGCCGTGCACATCTTCGTGTACCATAACGAGGAGAGCCTCCAGGGCCGTGCTGGGCGCGACGCCGTCCTCGAAACCATCTCCCGCATCGGTACGCCGTGTTTCCTCACCTCGCTCACAACCGCCATCGGCCTCGGCTCGCTCGCCGTTAATCGCCTCGGCCCGGTCCAATCGTTCGGCATCTTCGGCGCGCTCGGCACGATGCTCTCGTTCGTGCTCGCCTTCGCGCTGCTGCCGATCGCGCTCTCGACGTTCCGCTCGCCGGTCGGCGCGCAGCGCGGCCGTCGGGACCGCCATCCCGTGCTCCAGGTGCTCGGCCGTTTCAGCCGGGTCTGCGTCACCCACCCGTGGACGACGCTCATCCTGGCAGGCGCGCTCGCGCTCGCCGCCGTCTTCGGCATCAGCCAACTTCGCGTCGAGACCCGCATCGTCAGCTACTTCAAGTCCAAGGAAACGATCGTCAAGGCCTACAGGAGCTTCGACCAAAAGCACCTCGGCATCACCAGCCTTGAGGTCATGGTCACCAGCCGCTCCCCGAACATCCTCTCGCCCGACGTTCAGTCGCAGGTCAAAGCGTTCGCCGAGCACATGCGCACCAAGAAGCGCCACGTCGCCTCCGTCATATCGAGCGCCGACTACCTGCGCGAGCGCGATCGCATCCGCGCCGAGCTCGAGCAAAGCGGCACAATGTCGCTCACCGACATGCTCGCCGCACTCGCCAAAGCCGGCAAGGTCATGGAGAGCTTCGTGAGCCGGGACCGCACCTCGACCCGCATCAACATCCGGCTTACCGACGTCACCTCGAGCGTCCTGCTCAAGAGCGTCCGCGTGATCAACGAGGCCAAATCGAGGTTCTTCGACGACTCGCTCGATGTGCGCGTCACCGGCGGCACGAAGCTCTACACCAACATCGTCGGCACGCTCGTGAGCGGCCAGATCCGCAGCATCGTCGTCGCCTTCGTCGCGATCACGATCGTCATGACCGTCGTCTTCCGCTCGCTTAAGATCGGCCTGATCAGCATGGTGCCCACCACGCTGCCGGTCCTCATCACGCTCGGCATGATGGGCTGGGTGGATATCGCTCTCAACGGCGCCACCGTTATGATCGCCAGCGTCGCCATCGGCATCGTCGTGGACTCCGCCATCCACTTCCTGCACCGCTACCGGCGCGAGTACACCGTCGCGCACGATTTCCAGACCGCCATCAGCCGCACGCTGCTCAGCGTCGGCCAGCCGATCTCCTACTCGGTGCTCATCCTCTCGTGCGCCTTCGTCGTCCTTGCCTTCGGCAACTTCAATCCGACCAACTACTTCGGCATCATGACCGCGTTTACCATGTTCACCTCCCTCTTCATCACCCTCTTGCTTCTCCCCGTCTGCCTCAACCTCTTCCACTTCCGCTTCGAAAAGAACGCCAACAGCAGAGGGCCTGCCCAAAGCGAGGTGGCGTAGTAGTGAAGTAGTCTCTGGTGGCGCGGGAGTACGAGCGAGACCGGCATGCTGCTGGATAGGCAGCTATTGCTCCTCAAGGAGATCAGTGAGTTCGGCGGCCAGGTCATGACGAGCCCCCCACGTTTCCTGGCGCTTTTCGGCGGGCTCATCCCAGAAGTCCTGAACGGATTGGTCTGTCGAGAAGACGCGCTGAAGCTGGGCGTTTGACAGGACACGCCTGTATACGAACCGCGAAATGATCTCAGCCTGCAAGCAAAGTTTAGTGTAGACGCTCTGCCAGTCGTCGCCCCTGCTCGCAGGCTCAAGTGCGGTCCCCAACGGATTGAGATGCTCGATCTCGTTGCGTATCTTGTAGATCTCCACAAGGTCCAGATTCACTTCTCTATCGTCATGTGCATCTGTAGGAGGCGGTCCTTCCAAGAAGAGCTTGAGCCTGCTTGCGAACTTCCAGCGACCGGACACGTTCAAGATCGTTTCGAGGCTCCTGACAAACTCATGTAGGCGGTACCCGTTATACAACTCCAGCAAGCCGCGCCTCCATGCGTCAAGCCCCCTTAAGAGCCGGGAAGTCACGTAGTCTTCGCTGCTCAGTTCTTCGATGCTCCAGCAGATCTTGGCTGCCTCAACCACCGCCTCCGCGCTCACGGCCACTGGCCTCGCGCCCTTCTGGAAGTAGAACGTGCGAGCTCTACCGACCTGCCTGATCTGCACTCGTGACCCCACTGTGGCTCCAGCGAACGTAACCAGGCTGCGGAATCTAGGAACACCGGCCAGTAGAACACCCTCCAGAAGATGTCGCGCTCTGCGATTGAGCTGCTTTGTCTCATCGTCAAGGACTCCGGGGGATTCTGACCCTTGCTCGGCTAGAAGCACCAGGTTAGCCTTCTCCACTTCGTCGGCTACGATGCTCCCCATCCACTCTCGCCACGACGCGTCAAGTGAGAACGGACTCTCTGAGAACGCCCAAAGCTCGTTCCCCAAGCTTATTTGCTGGGGGAAGCTGCCCCCAACACTGGCGCCCGAGAAAGCTAAGCAGGCGAACTTGTGGTTTTCAGGCAGTTGGAAGTCCATCGTGCTTCTCCTTTTTTTCTCGTCTCCGGCGACGGAGCGGAGTTGTCGCACCAAGCCAGGTTGTACACATGGGGGGAGCCAATAGCAAGGTGTGTGCGGGACCCGAATGCAGCGGAGCCCTCTCGCGGTGGCATCCATGCTGCCGCCGCGAGAGGGTCAGCATTCCCGCCTACGCGATCCGTTCTGCCTCGGGCGGTTCGCCGTCTATCTCGCGCGTGATGCGGGCGAGGTCCGCGTCGCCCAGCTTGAGGTAGCGCGACACGATCCGCTTCTTCACTGCCCGGTTGAACGTCTCGCTGATGTCCAGCTTGAGCAGGTTGAAGTCGGTCCGCAGGTCGTCGCTCAGCTCACGCAGGCTGAAGTCCGACGGGTACTCGACGCGCGGCGCGAACTCCTTGAGGCCCTGCCACGCGCCCCACAGCCGCGCGATCTCCTCCTCGGCCGACTCGAGGTTGCGCGCCTTTTTCGCCAGGTTCTGGTTCGTCAGGTGGAAGTCGTACGCCTTCGCCACGCCCGACTGCGCGCGCCGCGCCTCCCGCGCGCCCACCGCCTGCAGCACGGCGAGCCGGTAGATTTGCTCGATCGCGCTCTCGATGTTCCTGAGCAGGTATTCGCCCGGCTCGACCGGCGGGTAGATATAGTACGGAGTCTTCGTCGCATCCGGCGGGAACGTCAGTGCGTTGCCCGTGCCCAGCCGACGCCGCTTGCCCGACGCCGGGTAGTCGGGAATCGCCAGGATATTGAAGCACTGCCGGTAGAGGAACTCGTCGTTGAGCGAGCACCAGTTGAAAATCGAGCGGTTGATCGGCGCAATGTCCGACAGCGCGCTCACCCCGTGGCGCGGGTACTTGCGGCTCGCCACGTTGTAGACCGTCACCAGCGGCACCCGCCCGAGCTTGTGCTCACCCGACGACAGGAGCCGCTCCTGCTCGTCGTGCAGCATCCAGCCCGTCCGCGTCCACGTCCGATACACGTACTGTGGCACGTCGCTGACGTGCTCGCCGAACGGATCGCCCTCGACCGGCGCCGGCTCGCGGATCCTCGCCCAGAGCAATGCGCCCGACGTCTCCTCGCGGAAGTCCACCAGGTTCTCCGGGTGCACCACGACGAGGTACGGGCGTATCCCTTTCGCCTCCTCGTCCGCGCGCGACCGCGCCGCCACGTCCGCCGGTGGCTTGTCCACGATCACGTGCACGTGGCCGAAGATCTGCACCGCGGGCGCCACCTGCTCCTGCATGAACGCCGTTATGTCGTTGCCCTTGCGGTCCACGTCGCCCAAGAAACGTGCCCACGCACCGCTGCGCTGCGTCTCGCGGAAGATCGCCGACCCCTTGCGGAACAGGTGCGCCACGTACGTGTCCACCACCGTCCGGCAGAAGTTGTAGTAGTACGCCCGCGCCCGCCGGTCCTCGAACGACCCCTCATCCTCCTTCAGGTGCCGAAACAGGTAGCCAGCCGCCAGGTAGTCCTCACCTCCCTCGTAGCTATCGAGGAAGAACCGCCACTGCCCGCAGAACGTCTCGTACCCTTCGTATCGCGAATCAACAACCGATCCCATCATCACCCTCCAATACTGAATCAGCAGCTTCCGCCCGCAGCGAAAACCGCCCTCACCAAAACGCGCCACCCCGCGTGGGCCATTGACCCCACCCAAGGCAACGCGCATCCACAAGAGTCCTATGTCGCGTACATATTATATCAAATCGCGGCCCAAAAGGCAAGCACCAAGAAACAGAAGAAAACAGAGCAGAAGCCCCGCAGGGGCGGCAGAGGCTATTCCGTCGGCTCCCAGACATGCTCCCGGACGTACTCGCCGCTCTTGTTGATCCAGCCGCACCCCCGATTGGTCCACACGAGCGCCAGCCCGTCGCCAAAGGACCATGCGCCATCGAACCGCGGTTTGATAACAACGCTGCCGCTCCTATCGATGTAGCCGCACTTGCGGCCGATCTCGACGACGGCCAATCCCTCCGAGAACGACTTGGCGTCCTGTAACCACGACCCGCCTTCTTCGAACTGCGGCTCAATGACCCACTGCCCCGTCTTGTCGATGTAGCCTGACCTACCTCCTTGGAACCATCCGCTCTTGTTGATTGCCCCTCCCACGTTGACCTTGGCCAAGCCCTCGGAAAAGGGCCACGCACCATCGAACTGTGCTTGTATAACGAGCTTGCCTGTCTTGTCGATGTAGCCCCACTTGCCGAGAACTCTGCGACCCTGTTCATCGGGTGGCCCATAGGTCTTGACACATGCCAAGCCTTCAGAGAAGTCCTCAACTTCAATGAACTGCGGCTTGATGACCACCTCGCCCTTCTTGTCTATGAAACCGTAGCGGCCGCTGATCTTGACCTGCGCCAGCCCCTCAGAGAAGCGCCACGCGTAATCGAATCGCGGCTCAATCACCCACGCGCCGTTCTTATCGATGTAGCCCCACTTCCTGCCTTTCTTGACGGCTGCCAGACCGTCGGTGAACTCGACCGCGTAATCGAACTGGCGCTCAATGACCCACTTCCCGTTCTTGTCGATGTACCCGTACTTGCGTTCGATATGCACGACCGCCAGCCCCTCGGAAAAGGCAGAGGCAAAGTCGAAGCGAGGCTCGATAACCCATCTGCCGGTCCTGTCGATGTAGCCGAACTTGGTGTTGCGCCATAGCATGCCACCGCCTGTGAACTTCTCGACAGCCGCGAGCCCCTCGGAGAACGTCGGCATCCCGAGGCCGGGGAATTGCGGCTCGATAACCACCTTTCCCGTGCCGTCCATGAACCCCCAACCGTCACCCCCCCAAAACGGGTAGAGGATTCCCGACGCGGCCTCAGCAGGTTGACCCGCCGCTATCTCTGCGCCCTCACTCGCAGCAGCGAAGAGAAACACGACGACCACCAGCGCCGCGTACCGCAGTGATGTCATCCGCATCACAACTCCATCTCCCTATCAGCAAGTGGATACTGCCGAACTCGAGCCCGTTTCGCCGCGATCTAGTCCTCGGACGACCAGATGTACTCGCCCTTCTTGTTGATATAGCCGCTCTTCCGATCGGTCTCGACGTGTGCGAGCCCGTTGGAGAAGCGCTCGGCGAGGTCGAACTGCGGCTCGATGACGAACTCTCCCGTTTTGTCAACGTAGCCCCACTTGCCATCAATCCTGACGGCGGCGAGCTCTTCAAAGAAGCTACAGGCGTCATCAAACCGCGGCTCGATGACGAAAGCGCCCGTCTTGTCTATGTAGCCCCACTTGCCGTCCACCTTGACCGTGGCCAGGCCTCCGCGGAACCCGACGGCATCCTCGAACTGCGGTTCGATGACGTAGTCGCCCGTCTTCGAGATGAATCCACACTTCCCGCTGATCATGACGGCCGCCAGCCCGTCGCTGAACGACTCGACGTAGGGGAATCGCGGAAGCACCGCCCACTCACCCTTCTTATCTATGAAGACCCATCTCTGGTAGGGGACCTCGTCGATCCTGACGGCCGCCAGCCCCTCACGGAAGCTCTTGGCCTTACCGAACCTCGCCTCGATGACCTCCTCGCCTGTCTTATCTATGAAGCCCCACCCGGAAGAGCCGACCACGGCTGCCAGCCCTTCCGAGAAGTCGCAAGCCCAGGCAAACCGCGGCTCGATGACCATCCTCCCCGTCCTGTCCACGTACCCCCATTTGCCTCTAAACAGACCACCGGTCGTGACGGCGGCCAGACCCTCAGAAAAGCCGAGAGGCAACCCGAACCGCGGCTTGATGACGACAGCGCCCGTCTTGTCAATACAGCCCCACTTACGGCCGACACAGACGGCCGCGAGCCCCTCCCAGAAAGGCCACGCCAACGCGAATTGCGGCTCGATGGCGAACCGACCGGTCTTGTCAATATAGCCCCACTTGCCCCCGACCTGAACGGGCGCGAGCCCCTCGGAGAAAGGCCACGCCTGCCCGAAATACCAGTCCATGAAGATCGAGTCCGCGTCGTCACCGCCGTCGGATTCGCCTTCCTCCACCGCGGCAAGAAACGCCTCGACCTCCGCCACCAGCTGCTGCTGGCGTTCACCAACGTTGTCGGCGCGCGCGGCGTCCGGAACGTCCGCCGCTTTCGTGCAACGTCGGCAGGATGCGAGACTCATCGCGCACACGACCGCGACGAGCAGAAGCACAAACCGTGGAACACCTGTTCCCCTCTTCTGCACCTTTCTCTCTCGCAGGGCGAGAAGCATCTCGAACCCTTTGGGTCCCATTGTCCTTACTCCGTTGGCTCCCAGACGTACGCGCCGCTCCTGTTGATGTAGCCCCACTTGGTGCCGACCTTCACGCGGGCCAGACCCCCTTCGAACGGCTTAGCACCATCGAACGACGGCTCGACGACCCAGTTCCCGTGCTTGTCTATGTACCCCCACTTGCCGCCATCGCTCGAGTCCCCATGATCGTTGTCCTGGCACCGCTCCGAAACGATGTTGTATCGTGCGAACACCGCCTGTCAAGCATTGCGTCAGCGACGATGCGCGCATACAATATGGAACGCGTGCCCTTGCCGGCGTGTTGCAGGTGTCGTTAGCTCGGAGGAGGGAGCCGATCATGAGCGAGCCGATTGACAATCGAGCGGATCGTATCCGCAAGCTCAAGCACATCATCACCCGCCTGCACGAAGGCGCTGCGCCCGACGAGGTGAAGGCCGAACTCACCGCCATCGTCCGCGAGACCGACGCCACCGAGATCGCCCAGATGGAGGAGGAGCTGATCGCCGAGGGCATGACGGTCGAAGAGGTCCGCTCGATGTGCGATCTGCACGCCCAGGTCCTCCGCGAGATCATGGCCGCGCCGAAGCGCAAGGAGATCCCGCCTGGCCATCCCGTGGACACTTTCCGCCGCGAGAACGAGGCGCTCAGCACCGCCGTCAACGAGATGCGCGCGGCGATCGCCGAGATCGAGAAGCTCCCCGACGCCGCGCGCGCTGACGACGCGCTCGTCGCGCGCCTGCGCCAGGCGTTCAACGACCTGATGGACGTCGACAAGCACTATCAGCGCAAGGAGCACCTGGTCTTCTCGTGCCTCGAACGCCACGACGTCACCGGCCCGCCCAAGGTGATGTGGGCCAAGGACGACGAGGCGCGCGAGCTGCTCAAAGCGCTGAGCGCCGCCCTCGCCAAGCCGCACACGACCGCCGCCGACTGGAAACGCGTCGCCGCGGAGCACGCCGGGCCTGCCCTCAACGCCGTCAGCGAGATGATCTTCAAGGAGGAGAACATCCTGTTCCCAATGGCGCTCGAGACGCTCACGGACAACGAATGGGCCGAGATCTGGAGCCAGTCGGCCGAGTACGGCTGGTGCCTCGTCGAGCCGCGCGAGGGCTACATGCCGACCAGAGCCGCTGAACCTGCCGGGGTAGGGGAGGCCCGCCAGCGAGGGAGGCCATCATCTTCCCTACCGGCAAGCTCGACTTCGATCAGCTCCGCGCGATCTTCAACGTCTTACCCGTGGACATCACCTTCGTGGACGCCGACGACCGGGTCGCGTACTTCTCGTCGGGGCGCGACCGCGTTTTCGCTCGCAGCAAAGCCATCATCGGCCGCAAGGTCCAGCACTGCCACCCGCCTAAGAGCGTCACCGTCGTCGAGCAGATCCTTGCCGACTTCCGCGCCAGCCGCCGCGACGTCGCCGAGTTCTGGATCGAGCTCCACAAAAGATTATCCACATCCGCTACTTCGCCGTGCGCGACGAACGGGGCGCCTACCTCGGCACCCTCGAAGTCACCCAGGATGCCACTCGCGTCCGCACGCTCACCGGCGAACGCCGCCTCTTGCAGTACGACTCACCCGGCGACTGACGATTCGAGATCGAGCTCTGCGCGCACGCGCGTCTTCGCGCGCCTCTGCGAGACATCCATTCTCCTGTCTCACGCAAAGGCGCCAGCGCGGCAAGAGACCACCTCACAGCGTAACTCGACCCCGCTGGTTCCCTGAGGGCCGATCTCAGTCCGGCGTGAAGGTGATCTGGTACTGAACGGTTACGTCCGGCGTGCTGTAGTTCTCGGCGAAGAAAAGCCATTGTGTCCCGGCGGCCACGTGCGCGGATGTCACGTACGCCGTCGCGATAAGGGGCGACGGGCTCTGCGCGACGCCGTGCACGTCGGTCGTGGCAACGTGACGGAACACGCCGATCAACTCCGTCGGCTCGCCGCTCCAGGTGATCGTGCCCCGCAACGTGCCCGGCACCGTTGCCTCGACGGTGACCAAGTCCACGTCGGTGCCCCCCGGCAGGGTCTTCGTGCCCTGTGCCAGGAGCACGCCACCTTCCGAGGTTTCGTCGTCGCCGTCGCAGCCGCCGATCAATGCCGCGGCCGCGACCAGTAGAATCGTGATAAGGCCGGCAGTTCGCACAGGATGCCTTCCCTCTTGATGTTCTTGCCGGATAGCCGCCGCGGCGCACGCGGCTGCCCAACGGCACCTTGCCGATCACCCTCGTCGGACTGGACGGCAGTCACGCCGCACCGACGGCGCACGCTCTCCTGGGCCGCGCAGGCACATCGGCCCCGCGTACACGCCTCCGACGGCTGGGTGTCAACCAGTTCGGACACCTCGCTACGACCACGTCGGTCAATCGGGCGTGAAGGTGACCGTATACTGAACCGAAACCGCCGTGCCAGTCGTGTCGCCGGCGCGGAGCAGCCACTGCGTGCCGGCCGCCACGCGGGCCGACGTCACAGCCGCGACCGAGGTGAGCGGCGAGGGGCTCTGCGTCAGCCCGTAGAAGTCATTCGGTGCCACGTGCTTGAACACGCTCATCAGCTCGGTCGGCGCGCCCGACCACGTAATGGTGCCCCGGAGCGTTCCCGGCTCCGTGGCCTCGACGGTGACCAAGTCCACGTTCCCGCTCGCGGGAACCGTCTTTGTCCCTTGGGCCAGCACCATGCCCCCGGCGGTCTCGTCGTCACCATCACAGCCGCCGACGAGGGCCAGGGGTGCAAAGAACAGAAAGAACAGACAGAAGTATCTCATAGGTGGTCCTCCTTGCAAATGCCAATCCACCGTCCATCATCCTACTTCCCCGGGCAACGTCGCTGTCAAACACGATCACGGCACGACGACCCGGCGCCTCGAGCCCCGCGACCGCATCAGTCCGGCGTAAACGTGATGACGTAGGAGAAGCTCAAGTCGGGACCGTTGGGATTGTCGCCGATGAATCGCCACTCGTGCCCTGCGGCCACGCGAGCCGACGTGACCGCCACTGTCGAGATCGTCGGGGAGGGACTGAGTGTGATGCCAAGCAGATCTGACGGTGTGATGTGAAGAAACATGCCGGCCATGTCCGTGGGGGGGCCGCTCCAGGTGATTGTGCCCCGAAGCGTGCCCGGCTCCGACACCGTCACCTCGGCTAGTATCTCATTCGCGCCCGTCGCGATCGTCTTGGTGCCCTGGGCGAGTATGATTCCCGCGGCCGTGCCATCGTCGTCACCATCACAGCCGCCGATCAGCGCCACGGCCGCAAAGCACAGAAAGAATAAACAGAAGCATCTCATAGGTGCACCTCCTCACATGGGTCAATCCGCCGGCCGTCACTCTACCTTCCGGCAACGCCCCCGTCAAGCGCCGCGAACAAGAGAAGCGTGCCGCCGAGACCATCCCCGAAGAGGGTCAACGTCAATAGCCGGTGGGTGGCACGGCCATCTTGGCCGTGTCCGACCATGGGCTGGAAGCCCATGCCACTTGGCATGGACAAGCGGCAGGAGACTGCTACGGCAGAACAATCTGCCCCACCGCGTGCTGGCACAGGTGGTCGTAGGCGCCGGTGAAGAAATCCTCGATCTCTTCCTGCGAGAAGTCGCCCGGCTGGTCGGCGGGCGTGTTGATATCAATCTCGGCGATCATCGCCGAGTCGTCGTCGGGGTTCTCCTTGTTCCGCACCGGCTTCAGGCGGATCCAGCGGTTGGCGGCGATGTCGGCGACGCTCGTGCGGTGCAGCGCGTTGAGCTGCAGGTCGGTCGCCCCCTCGAACGCGTCCGCGCGCAGGTAGGCGTTCGCCAGGTGCCGGTTTGCGCTGTAGTCGAGCTTGACGAAGAACTGCGTCACAAACCCGAGCCGCCAGACCGTCGTGGGCTGCTTGACTGTCAGGTACTCGGCGATCTGGCCGAGGATCACGTCGCAGGCGCTCCAGACCGAGGGCAAGATGGCCGGCCGGCCGCCTCGCCAGAACTTCCGGTAGTCGAGCCGCTCGTGCGTCACATTAAGGTGCTGCTGCTCGCTCTTCGTCTTGAGCACAATCACCGGCACGTTCGGCGGCACGTTCTTCGGCACCGGCAACACCGCCGGCGCGCCGTCGAACAGGTTGCCGCACGCGCTGTTGAGCCCCTGCGCCAGGCCGAGCGGGTTCGCCAGGTCGAGCTCCTTGACGAAAAACGCCCCCTGGATTGAAACGACACTCAGCTCATCAATCGTCGCCATACGCGCATCATAACCGACCCGCCCGAGCCGAATCAACCACCGATTTGCACGGGTGTAGCGCCGGCATCTTGCCGGCTGTCCGGGGGGCGTCTCGCCCCCCATCCCGACGGAAGACGGAATCAACCACCGATTTGCACGGGTCGGAGACGCCACAGATCGCACGGATCAGCACGCATGCACCATTAGCCGCGGCTCGGTACTGACCTGCGCTGATCTGTGTGATCTGCGGCTACTTGGGATGCACGTTGCCGCGGCCGTCGCTCATGTTGCCTCCGCCCCCGACGTTTGGCCTCCGAGTCTCGGCTGTGCTGGGCGAGGATTGGGGCGGGGGAAGGGTAGGGATAAGTTTCGGCCTGGCCTTCGAGATCCCGCGTGGCATGGAACCGGCGCCAGGAGCCGCGGCGTCCTCGCGGACGTGGAAATGTCTCTTCTCGCTTACCAGCGCGCCCACATCCGTCCAAGACACGACCTCGCCCACAGCGATCTCGTTCCACGTCTGGCGGTCATCAGACCATGCGACCACGTATGGCACGCCCGATCGGCCGTTCCAGTAGATTGTTATGTCGTCCCCGCTCCTCGTGATCGAATAAATCCACGGCGCAGGCGGCGCGTGATAGCCCATGTCCACGATCCCTTCGTCCAGCCCGCCATCGCGCCTCGTCGTGAGGTGCTCCAGGCCAAGGCTCGCCGCCGTATCGCTCCCCGCATCCACGCACGGGCTATCCACCGCTTGCCCCGCCGCCGTCTGACTCAAGTAGTACTCATGCAACGGCCCGCCCACAAACAACGGATCCGCATCAATGCACGTCGCCGGATCGAACCACGGCTCACCGGTCCCGTCCTGCACGGCGCAATACGTCACCGTTACGTCGGCCTGGTTGTATTGGATCTCCCGCGGACTGTTATCCCACAAGATACAGTTCCTGAAGGTGAAAGTGCCTTTGTAGCAGGCCAGAGCGCCGCCGTCAGTGTCAGCCGTGTTACTGGATAAAGTGCAATTCATCAGGGCTGCGCTGCTCTCAAAGGAGCAGAGCCCGCCGCCATAATCACCCGTCCAGTTGTCAGTAATCGCGCAGTTCGTGATCGCCGCATTGCTGTCGTAACAGCAGTAGATGCCGCCCCCTCCCGAGAGCGCTTCATTCTGAACGATCATCGAATCGCGGATCGCCGCGTCGCTTCCGTACCAGCAGGCTATACCACCACCATAAACGGCTTCGTTCTCCTTCACAGCGCAGTCGCGGATGATGGGGGCGCTTGCGTCGCAGTAGATGCCGCCCCCGTAGGTGGCGCTATTATCAACCAGTGTGCATCCGACGATCGTCGCGCTGCTACCCCGCGTGCAAGCAACGGCCCCTCCGCCCCATGCTCGGTTCAACACAAGAACGCAGTTGGCAATAACCGGACTACTGGCGTTCCAGCAGCCAATGGCCCCTCCCTCGCTTTCCCAGCCGCGGCAAATCGTAAGCCCATCTACGACACTAGCGGCGGTTTCGCCAGAGTGGAACACTAACCCGCGGTGCTGCTCATGGGCCGTGCCTTGGCAGTCAATGATCGTCTTGTCCGGGCCGTTCTCGCTCCGGACCGTGATGGCCCTGCCGCCGAAGTCCAGGTCGCGATTGCCGTCGCCCGTGTAGGTGCCGTCCTTGACGAGCACGGTGTCACCGCCCGTGGCAGCGTCAATGCCCTCCTGGATCGCGTCGAACGGATGCGCCTCGCTCCCGTCCTCAAGCGGATCGCTCACGGCTGGATCGCCCGGTCCGGGATCGTTGGGAGCGTCGTCATCAACGTAAATGGTGCCGGCCACAAGCGAGCCAGGCAATAACAGCGCGACGACGGCGAGCGTGGTAAAGAGTAGCGGTCTCATCGGTCCTCCTCCTGATCCGGATTGTGTCAGTGGGACTGGCGCCCTTTGTGGGCCGGGCGATAGGACACTGCTGCATTGCGATGATGGCCGGGATGCCCCTCGACCCCTCTCATGCAGTAAGGTTACCTCGTCCGAGTCAAAACGTCAAGTGGCTAATTGTCACCCTCGGTGCGCACCAGAGTAACCACACCAGGTTGGGGTAGGCTCATGGAAGCAGGCCCGGGGCATGTGCGTCGGTTCTTCCCCAGGCTCGAGTAGGGAAGGGAGGAAGCCGTCAGGGAATCAACCACTGACTTACACGATTTGCCTCGAACTCCGTCGTCTCCTGATCTGCGTTCATCTGTGGAAATCTGTGGCGAATTCTTCTTTCCTACGCCCCCGGCAGGTACGACATCCGGACCGTCGGGCGCGGCGCTTTGCGGAGCTGCCACGCGATCGCCGCGGCGATCACCCGGTCGTCGCGGCACCCGGCCTGCGCGCCCATCCCGCCCCGCTCGTCATAGACATACGTGAGGCATTCCCTGACGAGCTCGGGATCGTTGATGCCCAAAAAGGCTTCGGCCAGCGCCTGAGCCAGGCCGTCAATCATCAGCGGCTTTGTCTTAGCGTTCGTCTCCCAGCCGAGCCGTGCGCGCGTCGAGCCACGGGCGTCGTAGTCGCGGTGCGCGTAGAGGTTCGGGTAGGCGTGTTGCGTCGAGAGCAGCACGAGCACCGTGTGGCCGTGGTTGTTGCGCTCGACGCCGATGAGCGCGTTGTTGTACATTCGGCCGAGCTCGTCGAGCTTTGCCGCAAAGACGTGCACCGGCCATCGCCCGTGCAGCTCGGCGACCTGCTCGGCCGTCTCGCGCTCGAGCACGATCGCGCACGATGCGTCGCCGCCCGGCAGGCCCTCGGCCACGTCCACGCCGATCACATAGTCGCCGGAAGACTCCGGTTCTCGCCAGATCTTCAACCCGGTTCGCTCCTCGACGGATTTTCCACAATTGAGCCGCGTCAGCAGCGCCTTGAGCACGCCGGCGTCGAACACCGCGCGCACGCTCGTGAGGAACGCCTCCACGTCGTTCGCGGGGTATTCCTGCGGGAAGCGGTCCTTGAGCTCGCGCCGTTTCGTGAACAGCCACTTGAGCTGCGCTCGGTCGAGCCGGTGCGCTTTGGCCAGCGCGCGGTCCTCGTCGGTGAGCGCGAGCCGCTCGTCCTCGGCGATTTCGATCCGGCAGGCCGGGTCCTCGAACCACGCGAAGAAATGCGGCGCAAACCGGCTCTCGCCGCGTTTCGCTTCCTCCCACTCGACGTGAAACGCGTTGAACCCGTGCGCCGTGGACTCGATGCTCGCTTTGGCGCCCGTACGCAACGCCTGGAGCGCGCCCGCCTTGAGCCGTTCCGGACGCGGGTAGAACGCGTACTCACTCAGGTGCAGGTTGTCAATGTCCTTGCCGCGCCCGAAGTCGAACGTCCCCGCCGTACCGACGGTGTACTTAGAGCTCAATTCCCCAATATGGGGCGCCGACTCCAAAAGGATTTCCCGCTCGCGGTTGCGCTTGAGCTTCGGCCTGAGGAAATCGGGTAGCCGCTCGACAAAGAGCCGCACCTTCCCAAAAAGCTCGATCGTCGTGTCGAGGTTGTGCGCGATCACCGTCGAGTTCGTGTTCGGCCGGAAGAGCGTATCGTGGAAATACTCCGCGCACTTATAGGTCGAAATCCCCACCTTGCGCGCCTTGAGAATAATATCGAACCGCGTTCTTTGAGCGTGGTACCGCTGCTGCACCGGGTTGAACTCGAGCCGAACAAGCTCGCGCCGCCGATCCACGATCCACAAATACTTCGCCGCAAAATATTCGAAATCCGCCGCACACCGGCGCGCCTCCGAACGTTCCTCGATTGTCATCTTCCACACCTCGTTGTTCGTATAGCAAAGAGCCTGTCCGGCCGTAGCGCCGGCATCTTGGACCCGGCTTGAGCTCAGGTCGAAAGCCGGCGCTGTCTCGGGAAGGCGCTTACCCGCCGAAGCCTTTAGCGAAGGCGGGTCTCGCCCTCGGTCCCTTTTGGCTCCGACCCACGCATAAGGCGGGCAAGATGCCCGCCTGCACAGCCGGCAAGATGCCGGCGCTATATTCGCGACGCCCGCGACAGCGTTGTCGGGCAGGTCGCCCTGGGCCCGCCTAAGCCGCAAAGCAGCGCAATGTCATCCGACGAAGCCAGACACGCCTCCTGCCCTTTGTAGCTCTGGCGAAGAAGGGTCGCCCTGGGCCTGCCGTTGTGCTGCTCACGACCTCGTGTAGCAGTTTCGTCAACGATCGCTAAGCGACGACGGCGACGCATCATGGCGCGAGCCCGCCGAGCCGCTCGTGCAGCATGAGGAATCGCCGTCGTCTATGCCGGCCTCAAGAATGCGCACCCGCCATGGGCGAGCCTGCTCCTATTTTGAGCAAAGACATTATACCGCACTAACCCCCTCGATGTCAACGAGAAAGAAACGCAGCATCAGCGGGGGACGCTCGCCCATAAGAACGGAGTTAAGACAGGCTTAGCGTAGGCAGAGGAAAGTAGATTCGTAGATCGCTCAGCATTTTTTCCAGCGCGGGATGTGGCGACGCATCTGCCGCCCCTGCGGGGCTCGATCCTGTTTCTTTCCGTTCCTCTTCCCCGGGCTCACGGGCCTGTTGAAAAAGCCTTCGCGCGGCATTCGTACTTGGGAGCGACCGAATCACGCTCCAACGGGCGAGCGCTCCTGAGGCTCCGTGGCGCTCGCAGCAATGCCGGCAACACAATCCCGAAGGGATTGAAGGTGAATAGCGGTCCTGAGGCTCCGTGGCGCTCGCAGCAATGCCCGCAAGGCAATCCCGAAGGGATTGAACGTGAATAGCACCGGGTGCAACCCGGAGGAGCCGAAGCACGATGAAAACCCCCAACCCCTAAAGGGGTTGTACGATGGTCGCCGCGGCGGCCGCTGCACGTGTTCGACCCCTTCAGGGTCGGCGCCTTCTTTCTCGGTCCTCCTTTTCCCGTGGGTTTCACCCACGGCTACGCACCTTGCTCCCCTCCCGGGAGCGATCGCCATTACCGAATGCTTCGAGTCCTGGAGCGGGCACAACGACCGTCCCCCTCCCAAGCGCAAGAAACGGACGGCGCTATTGCTAATGGGCACTGTCGGACTTGCGCCTGTTGAGAGCACGAGCAAGAGACGGTCATCGGCTTTTTCAACAGCCCCTCAGGCCCGGGGCTACAACCTGCTGCCGCTTCGCGGCTCCGTTGTCTGGCCGATCGGCGTCAAGTCACAAGGCGGACGCGATTTCTCTCAACGTCTTGAGTCCGGATTCCTCGGCGGTTCTCGCCGCCCTGAGATGTTCGAGCGCCGTGCGGCAGTGCTCGGGATCCTTGACGTTCTTCTCTATCTCCTCGTTCGGCGTGTTGATGAACGGGAAGGTTCTCGCAACGGCATTCAGGTTGCTCGCGACTGTTGCGTACGATTCGATCGCCTTATCGAAGAGATCGTCGCATTTCCCGTTGAGTCGGCCTTCAGCCGCGACGCTCGCGACGCGGCCCTCAGCCGCGACGCTCGCGACGCGGCCCTTCGCCTCGACCAGGAAATCCCTTGCGTAATTCCGGCACTCGGCCCACACGGCCGCGTTGAACGCTGTTCCGAAACCATTCGCTTTGCCGTTCTCGGTTGACTCGATCCACAGGTCGTACGCCGCGAGCCCCATCTTGTAGAGGTCGAACGACCATTTGTCCGCGTCGTCCCGAATCGCCACGGCGAACTCGAGCGCCTGCCTGACGACGGTGGCGTCCTCCTTCGCCTCGGCCGACTGGACTGAATACATCTCGATGACGCCGATTTCCGTGTCGCCGAGCTCCTGCCACGGTTTCGGCATCTTGCCCCCATCAGCGCCCGGCCCGTTGAAGTAATAGCCAACATCGTCATAGCCGTGGACGACGTAGAACTCAGGGATATGGAGCTCCCAGCCGTAGCACGGCAGCCCGTCGTCAATCGCCTGCTTCGTCGCCTCCCACGCGCGCTTCTGCGTCTCCGCGAAATGCTCCTGGCCCTTGCGCGCAAACACGGACTCGATCGTATAGCCGAGGTTCCGGCCGAGCTTGAACACCATCTCGGTGTTCCACGCCGTCGGCCCGCTCGGGCACAGCACCTCATGGATGTTCATGACGAACGCATGTCCTGTGCCGCCGAACAGCCACGCGTCCGACATCTCGACACCCAGGTACTCAAGACACCCCCCTAAAGAACCCAGGTGCGTCGTCCACTTCGGCTTCCACCTCAACCCCTCAAGCGTCTTCATGGCCCCTTCCTCTTGCGTGATGGCTGCTCGCGGCCCGTATCCGTGCCTGCCTGGCAGCTCGAGTTCTTCGGGATGAGCTTTTTCAGCTTCTTGCACCAGACGGCGGCGACGGTCCGGCACGCGCCCTCGAGCGCCTCCGCCGGAAACGCCGCATCTTTACAGTTGTAATCGCACCACTTCATTTCTCGCCGCCTCGCGCATTGATCACTTCCCATAGTACGCAAACTCGACGAGAACACAAGAACGAAGGGGCGCGTTTGGCCAAAAGCCTTGACACTCACGGGCGGCCGCGCTATAAGCGCCGCCAAATGCGACCCGCCTCGGGCCTGTCTCACCCGTGCACGGGCCATGTCCGCGCCGAGCACCATCGTTCGAGGACCTGATGTTGGCGACGTTTCGCGGGGGTGTTCATCCTGCATCACATAAGGAGCTGACCGACGAGCAGGCGCTCGACAATGCGGCGACGCCGGCGCTCGTGAGGATTCCGCTCCAGCAGCACATCGGCGCGCCCTCCAAGCCGCTCGTCAAGAAGGGCGACTCAGTCAAGCTCGGCCAGACAATTGCCGAGTCGGACGGCTTTATCAGCGTGCCCCAGCACGCGAGCGTCTCCGGCACGGTCAAAGCGGTCAAGGAGTTCGCGCACGCCTCCGGCCGCAACGTGATCGCCATCGAAATCGCCAACGACGGCGAGGACACGCCCGCCGACGAGCTCGAGCCGATCCTCGACTGGCAGAACGCCTCGCCCACAAAGCTGCGCGAGCGCGTGCATGACGCGGGGCTCGTCGGCCTCGGCGGCGCGGCGTTCCCGACCCACGTCAAGCTCACGCCGCCCGACGACAAGCCGATCCACACGGTCATCCTCAACGGCGCGGAGTGTGAGCCGTATCTGACCTGTGACCACCGCCTCATGCTCGAGGCGCCGGACGCGATCCTCGTCGGCGCCGCAATCGTCCGCCGGTGCGTCGGCGCGCGCCGGATCGTCATCGGCGTCGAGGACAACAAACCGCGCGCGCTCGACATCATGCAGCGTAACGCGGGCAGCCTCGACGGCGTCGAGGTCGTCGGCCTGCAAACGAAATATCCGCAAGGGAGCGAGCTCCAGCTCATGAAGGCCGCGCTCGGCGTTGAGCTGCCCAAGAGCAAGCTGCCGATGGAGGCCGGCGTCGTCGTGCAGAACGTCGGCACCGCGCTCGCGATCTACGAAGCGGTCGTCGCAGCGCGGCCGCTCATCGAGCGCGCGGTCACGATCACGGGCGCCGTCGTCGGCAGCCCGCGCAACCTGCGCGCGCGCATCGGCACGCTCTGCACCGATCTCGTCGAGCAGGCGGGCGGCGTGAGCGATGCCGTCGGCCGCGTCATCATGGGCGGGCCGATGATGGGCCTGGCGCTCGCGACGACCGACGTGCCGTTTATGAAGAGCACCTCCGGCATCCTGCTCATGCGCCGCGACGAGCTTGTTGACTACGAGCTGAACGCGTGCATCCGCTGCTCGCGCTGCGAGACGCACTGCCCCGCCGGCCTCGCCACTGCGCGCATCGGCCTCGCCGTCGAGCTCGACCGAATCGAAACGGCCGAGCAGCTCCACGTCCTCGAGTGCATCGAGTGTGGCTGCTGCTCGTACGTCTGCCCGGCGCGCCGCCCGATGACGCAGCTCATGCGCATCGGCAAGAGCAACGTTTTGCGGGAACGGGCCAGGAGGAAGGCGCATGGCTGAGACAAGGCTGCTCAGCGTTTCATCCTCGCCCCACGTCCGGACGCGCGAGGACGCCGGCCGCGTCATGCGCGACGTCATTATCGCGCTCGTGCCGGCGCTCGTTGCCTCGTACGTCTGGTTCGGCATTCGCGCCATCATGCTGACCTCGATCGCGTGCCTGGCGGCGCTGGCGACCGAGATTGCGCTGCTCGCATGGCGTGGCCGCAAGGTGGACGCCGCAGCCATCAACAGCGCGCTTGTGACCGCCATCCTTATGACGTTCTGCGTCTCACCGCGTGTGCCGTGGTGGCTCGTCGTGATCGGCGCCGTCGTTGGCATCAGCATCGGCAAACACGCCTTCGGCGGGCTCGGCCACAACATCTTCAACCCAGCCCTCGTCGGCCGCGCGTTCCTCATGAGCGCCTATCCGATCGCCATGACGACGTGGGACATCCCGCGCGAGGTGGACGCGCTCACCGGCGCCACGCCGCTCGCGCACATGAAGATCGCCAACTACGAAAGCGTGCCGGATCTCTGGCACCTGGCGCTCGGCGACGTCGGCGGGTGCATCGGCGAGACCTCGGCCATCCTGCTCCTCGTCGGCGCGGCGTACCTTCTTTTGCGGAAAGTCATCACGTGGCACGTTCCCGTCGCATACCTCGCGACGCTCGCCGTCGTCGCGTGGGCGTTCGGCGGCACGTACAAGGGCGAAGGCGGCACGACGGTGCGCTTCTTCGAGGGCATCGGTCCCGCGAACCTCGGCGCCATCCCGGTCCACCTCCTGGCCGGCGGCGTGATCCTCGGCGCCTGCTTCATGGCGACCGACTACGTCACCAGCCCGATGACGCCGAGAGGCATGCTCATCTTCGGCGTCGGCTGCGGCGTGCTCACCGGCGTGATCCGCATCTTCGGCGGCTACCCGGAAGGTACTTCGTACGCGATTTTACTTATGAATATGACGGTGCCGCTCATTGACCGCGCGACGATGCCGCGGCTCTTCGGCTCGAGGGCGCTGCGATGAAAGCCGAGATTAAAGAACGGCCGCTTGTTTTAGTCGTCATACTGGGGCTCGTGTGCACCATCGCCGGCCTTGCGCTCGGGTTGGTCTATCTGGCGACGAAGGACACCATCGAAGCCGAGGTGCAGAACGCCCGGCGCGAGGCGCTCCTGAAAGTTCATCCGAACGCCTCGTCCGAAGGCTTCAAGCTCGTCGAGACCGAACTCGAAGCCCACGGCAAGCCGTTCACCTATTATGAAGTATACGACAAGCCGCTCGACGACGAGGCCGGGAAACTGATCGGCTACGCGTGCGAGGGCCGGGCGGGTGGCTACAGCAGCACGATCGTTGTCACCGTCGGCCTAGACGCCGACGCCACCACTATCACGGGTATCAAGATCACCTCGCAGCAGGAGACGCCGGGCCTCGGCGCTAATTGTGAAAAGATCGGGTCCAAAAAGTACATCTGGAATATCTTCTCGCCGGGCAAAAAGGAAGCGAGGCCGCCTGAGCCGTGGTTCCAGGCGCAGTTCCGCGACCGCGCGCTCAAGGGCCTCAAGCGGGAAGGCAAATCATTCAGGGACATCCGCGCCCTGAGCGGTGCAACGATCACAACGAACGCCGTCGTCCGCGCCGCCCTCGACGCCGTCGAGAACTTCCGCCGCGCGAGCGGCCTCGGCGACGCGGACGCCGTGAGCGGCGCCACGAACAATGAGGACGAGCAACGATGAGCACGCCCGCGTCGCAGGAGTTCACCAAAGGCTTCTCGAAGAGCAACCCGGTCTTCGTCCTGCTGCTCGGCCTCTGCCCGACGTTGGCGGTCACCGGCACAGTCAACGACGCCATCGGCATGGCCGTCGCGGCAACGTTCGTTCTTGTTTGCTCCAACATCATCATCTCGCTCGCCCGCGACATCATTCCGCCCAAGGTGCGGATTCCGTGTTTCATCGTCGTGATCGCCACCTTCGTCACGATCGTCGAGCTCGTGATGCAGGCGTACCTGCCGCCGCTCTACAAGAGCCTCGGCATCTTCGTGCCGCTGATCGTGGTGAACTGCATCATCCTCGGCCGCGCCGAGGCGTTCGCCTCGAAGAACCCGGTCGGCGCATCGGTCCTCGACGGGCTCGGCATGAGCCTCGGCTTCGGCTGGGCGCTCGTGCTCTTGGCGACCGTGCGCGAGGTCCTCGGCAACGGCACGTTTCTCGGCTATCAGCTTGTCCCCGGCTTCAGGCCGGCGCTTATTATGATATTGCCGCCGGGCGCGTTCCTGAGCCTCGGGCTGATACTCGGATTTATCAACTTGCGGCGCTTGCGAAAGGCGAGGCGTCAGAGCAGTTCGTAGCGAAACCATGAATATAGAAAAGAGTGTATAGATGGGAATCGGCGAGGCGTTCGCACTCCTAATTAGCACGATTTTCGTGTATAATTTTGTGCTGGCGCGCTTCCTCGGGCTGTGCCCGTACATGGGCGTGTCGAAGGACACCGGCTCCGCGATCGGCATGGGCATGGCCGTGATTTTCGTCATGACCCTCGCCTCGGCCGTCACCTGGCCCGTGTACCGGTTCCTGCTCGTGCCCTCGACGTCGAACCTCTGGTTCAGGATCTTCGGTGGCGACCCCGCGAGCTACGACCTGACGCGCGTGCTCCGCACGATCTCGTTCATCCTCGTGATCGCCTCGCTCGTGCAGTTCGTCGAGATGTTTATTCGTAAAGTGAGCCCGGGCCTCTACCGCGCGCTCGGCATTTATATTGCGCTTATCACGACGAACTGCGCCGTCCTCGGCGTTGCCGTCCTCAACGTGGACATGTTCTTCAAGGGCGCCGAGCCGGTCCCGGCCTCGTACCTCAAAGCGATCCTCCAGGGCTTCGGCGCCGGCATCGGGTTTACGCTCGCCATGGTGCTCATGTCGTCAATACGCGAACGCCTCGAACTCGCCGACGTGCCCGAGCCGCTCAAGGACATGCCGATCGCGCTCATTGTCGCCGGCCTCATGTCCATGGCGTTCCTCGGCTTCGCCGGGTTGATATAGGAGGGTGTGGAACACAGTATCCTCGTCTCGGACGCTGTGCGGGACCAAGCAGAAGCCCCGAAGGGGCATTTGCAGGTACCCACGGGCGCAGACTTGGTGCAAGCCCGAAAGGGCGTTTGCGAGTAGCCACGAGGCTCGTCGCCGAACAGCCCGTGCGCAGGAGAACCGGCTGTGGAAGCAGCACAACAAGCCCAAAGGGCGTTTGGGAGTAGCCACGGGCGCAGACCTGGTACAAGGCCGAAAGCGATTAGCTACGGGGCTCGTCGCCGAAAAGCCCGTGCGCAGGAGAACCGGCTGTGGAAGCAGCACAACAAGCCCGAAGGGCGCTTGGGAGTAGCCACGGGCGCAAGCCCGTGGACGACGAGAATGGAACAAACAGAGCCCCTTTGGGGCGATTGAGGACGCGCACCGGCAGGAACACATTCGCCCCTGGCGGGGCTCGACGTGTTGTCCGATCCAGGACCACGGGCTTGCGCCCGAGGCTACTGCCAGTCGCCGATGCGCGGCTCGCGTGTGGGCCGTACGTGACGGGCATAATGGGGAAACCGGGTAGAACTCACAATGGAACTGCTGCCAGGTAATCATTGTCTCGCTGTATCGCTTCTCTTGCCGGCCGTGCTTGGCTTGGGTGGACTCGGCATAATGTTCGGGGCGATTCTGGCCGTGGCGTCGGAGAGGCTTGCGGTCAATGTGGATCCGCGCGTCAAGGCCGTGCTCGACCTTCTGCCCGGCATCAACTGCGGCGCGTGCGGCCAGCCGGGCTGCGAAGGTTACGCGGACGCCGTCGTCGCCGGCAAGGTTGAGCCGACGCTCTGTGCGCCGGGCGGACCGGATGTCGCGCAAAAGCTCGCCGAGTACCTCGGCCTCGAGGTCGAGGCCGGCGAGCGGCTCGTCGCGTTCTGCCACTGCAAGGGCGGCACCGACAGCGAGAAGAAGTACGACTACGACGGCATCCCGACGTGCGGGGCCGCCTCGCTCATCGCCGGCGGGCCGATCGCGTGCACCTACGGCTGCATCGGCTTCTACGACTGCATCGAGGCGTGCAAGTTCGACGCCTTCGACATCGCGCCCAACGGCATGCCCGTCGTCAATCCCGACAGATGCGTCGCCTGCAAAGCGTGTGTCAACGCCTGCCCGCGCAATCTTTTCGAGATGGTGCCCGTCTCGAAGCAGGTGCACATCCTCTGCTCGAACCTCGACAAGGCCAAAGCGGTCAAGGACGTCTGCAAGGTCGGCTGCATCGGCTGCAAGCGCTGCGTCAAGGCCTGCCCCGAGGGCGCCATCTCGATGCGCGAGGGCCTCGCCGTGATTGACTACGCCAAGTGCACCGTCTGCGGCGAGTGCGTCAAGGTCTGCCCCGTCGAGGTCATTCACGACTACCGCTACCAGGACCGCGTCACCTGGCAACCCCCCGCCAAGCAAGCCGTCAAAGCCGTCGCAAAGATCGAATAAACCACCAATTCTCACAGATAAACACAGATAAATCTGTTTCGATCCGTGTTGATCTGTGAAAATCTGTGGTTAATTCAATTCATTCCGGCTTTTCGACTTGCGTGTAGAGGAAGCGTTCGAGGAGGCGGTTATAGTCGGTAAATTCCGCGTCCGGATCGCTCGCGGCGGCGATCGCGGTCGCCGTGAGGTGCACCTTCACGTCGAGGTCGTCCACGTAGTGCAGCAGCATCGCCTCGGTGAACGACGGCAGCACCGGTGCCTTGAACTCGTACTTGCCTTGGTGGCTCAAGAGCATATGCTCGATCTGCAGACGTAATTTTGCAGGAAATCCCTCGATCCGCGCGATCCGCTCCTCGATCATCCGGTAGCCCAAAACGATGTGCCCGACGAGCCGTCCCGGCGTTGTGTAGGCGAGCGTCGCGCCGCCCTCCAGCTCCTCGATCTTGCCGACGTCATGCAGGATCGCGCCCGCGATGAGCAGGTCGCGGTTCAGGCCCCCGCCTCCTCGCAGGCGGGCGTAGTGCTCGACGAGCATGCAGCAGATCTTCAGCACCGAGAGGCTGTGTTCGAGCAAGCCACCGGCATAGGCGTGGTGGATACGCTGCGCGCCTGCCGAGCGCTTGTACCGGTCAACGAACTCGGGATCGCCAAGGAACGCGTCGAGCAGCTTCCGCACGAACCGGTCCTTCACCGTGCGCGCGATCTTGAGCATCTCGGCCAGCATCTCGTCCGGGTCGCGCTCGCTCGTGGCGATCAGCTCGTCGAGCGGCGCGTCCTCGGGCCGCTTCACCGCCAGGTGCGCGACCTTGAGCTGCAGCCGGTTGTTGTAGCTATCCACCGAGCCGTTCACGTGCACGAACTGCGCTGCGCCAAGCCGCGTGTTGATCGTCTCCGCCTCCTCCCAGACCTTCGCCTCGATCTGGCCCGTCCTGTCGCGCAGCACGAGCGTCAGGTACGGTTTGCCCGAGCGTGTCGTGCTGAGCGACTTCGATTCGAGGATGAACACCTCGCTGACCATTTCCCCTTCGGTCAGGTCCTTGATATAGCTCCTCCGCCCCATCACTCGCTCCTTTGCATTTCAATGGCGTCAATAATCCCGCGCGCCACAAACAGCTTGTTCCGCTGCCGTCCCGTTACCTCCTCGACGATGCCGGCCTCGACCAGCTTCTTGACGTTGAGCGCGGCCGCCCGATGCGTGACCCCCAGCCTCTTCGCTGCGCCGACGATGGTCATGAACGGAACCTCGAACAGGTTATCCACGATTTGCGGCAACAACGCGGAGGACCCCTTCGACATGACTCTCCGACGATACTCTTGCCACAGGTCCAAGAGCTTGCTTGTGCGCCAGATTGCATCACGCGATTGCTCGGCCACGCCATCGAGGAAAAAGCTGATCCACTCAAGCCACCCGCCGGACCGGCTCACTGCCAGCAGCAGCCGGTAGTAGTCCTGCCGCTTCCGCTCGAAATAAGCGCTGAGGCAAAGCAGCGGCTCCGGCAAAAGGTCGTCGTGACACAGCAGCAGCGATATGAGCAGCCGCCCGATGCGTCCGTTCCCGTCGAGAAACGGATGGATCGCTTCAAACTGATAATGCACCAGTGCCAGGCGCACCAGTGGCGGGAGCTTCGACGGCGCGTGAAGAAATTCCTCCAACTCGCCGAGCGCCTCCATCATTTCCGGCGCCGGCGGCGGCACATAGATCGCGTCCGTGAGCGCACACCCAGGCGACCCGATCCAGTTCTGCGACTTCCTGAATTCCCCAGGCGTCAGGTGCTCACCGCGCACCCCTTCCATCAGCTTCGCGTGCATTTCCTGGATTAATCTCAGGCTGACGGGGAGATCACTGAGCCGCTTGAGCCCATGCTCCATCGCTGTGACGTAGTTGGCCACTTCGCGAACGTCCGGGGGCGGCGCCTGCCCGGCCGGTGGACGCGACGACCCGGCTGCCTCAAAAAAGAAGAGATCGGAGAGCGACGCCTGTGTTCCTTCGATCCGGCTTGACAGCACCGCCTCACGCCGGGTGAACGACCCGATCAGCAGATGCGGGTTGGGCAAGTTCCGGGCCGCGCCCCCCAGCTCGGACAACGCACGATCGGCCTCCGAAAGCTTGGCGGTCAGTTCCCAGGTCAGATCCAGCCTGGGCGGCAGCCGATGTGGCACAAAGGCCCAGAATCCGGATGGATCCTGGATCAGCCTCCCCCACATATCCCGCGTGAAATCAGACGGTTGCATCGTAATGATACTTGAGTTCGCTTCGCACCAAGGTTATGATACTTTCACCACGAAAAGTATCATTACACAGTTTTCCTGTCAAGCCTGAATCCCGCACCTGGCCGGGGTTGACGGAGAGCAGACGGCCGCCATCGCCGTCCCTGTCGCCGTCTACCCCTTCTTCCGGTCGCAGATGAGCACACCGCCCACGCCGACGTTCTCCGGCGCGTTCTCCTTAATCAGCACAACGATATGCTCGATCCCGTAGACCTCGACGGCGGTGTCGGTCAGCCGTCTCGCCAAATCCCTTTTCTTCTCGATCTCCCGAAGTGGCGGGCCTTCTACCGTAATCGTTGGCATTGCAGTTCTCCTCAACGCATAAGAGGGTGTTACGACCCACCCTCTCTCAAGCTCACGCCTGTTCCGGCAGGCCGCTGAACAACTCCGTTGTTGCTCTGTGTCTCTTTATCCTGAAGCGGCTCTCTACGATTTCAAGCGATGCTTGGGCCCCGGGCTGCTTCTCTTCCGATGATCGCATTGAGCGCGACCGGCTTTCCATCGGGGGCAGCGCCAAAGGCCCGCCGAAGGCGGGCAAGTGCGACAGCCACCAGAAAGCTGCTGAAAAAGCTCAACGTCTGGCTCAACCGTTGGCTCAACCGTCAAGCCCCGCGAGGGGCGTTTGGCAGTAGCCTCGGGCGCTAGCCCGTGGAACAGGGCGATAGAGAGAACAGAGCCCCTTTGGGGCGATTCAACACAATGTGGCGCCGGGCCAATCGCCCCTCTCGGGGCTCGGGTTTTTCCGGGCACCCGATACCACGGGCTTGTCCTCCTTCGCCAAGGCTTCGGAGGACGAGCGCCCGAGGCTACTACCAGTCGCCGCTGCGCGGCTCAGCCACACATGTCGCGTCGCGGCACAGGCCAAGAGAGCAAGAAGCCTGAGGCAAAATAGGGACAGTCACCCACTTGTCCACGCACGCAGGGCAATCAGCGCTGCGCCGTAGGCCGATTCGTGCTCCGGTGCGACCACGTCCGCACGTGGCAGCTCGCGCACGATCCGCTCCGAGACGAGCCGCCGGTACAGGTTGCTGTGCTCGAGTAGGCCGCCTGCAAGGACGACGCGCGTTGCACATTCCGTAACCGACAACGCTTCGGCCGCGACGCTGACCCATTGCGCCAGCTCGCTCGCCGCGCGCTCGAGGATCGCCATCGCCGGGCCGTCGCCCCGCGCGGCAGTCTCGATCACCTGCGGCGCCAGTCGTGCCACGTCCCGCTTCTGCTCGGTCGAGCTGTAGAGCCAGGGAACGATCTCGCCGACGTCCCCAAGCCCGGCGGCCCTGAGCAGCGTTTCGCTGAGCAGCGTCCTGGGGCCGCGCCCGTCACTTGCCTCGAGTACGGCGCGCAGCCCGGAGCGCCCGACGTCGTAGCCGCTCCCGTTGTCGTCGAGAAGGTGGCCGTTGCCGCCGACCTTGTGCAAGTTGCCGGTCGCGGCGCGGCCGAGCACGACCGAGCCGGTTCCAGCGATGACGACGATGGCCGGCGCGTCGTCCTCGATCGTCGCCATAAGCGCTTCCGCGTCGGAGACGAGCGTCGAGCGGTCGAGGATCCCGTGCCGGTCGAGCATGGTGCCGATCGCGCGCCGGTCGGCATCGCGCCAGACGCCCGATAGCGCGAAACAGAACCGCGCGACATCGCCAACGGACGCTCCCGCGTCCGCGACGAGCCGGCCGATAAGCTCGAACAGGTTCGCCTCGACCCTCTCCAATCCAGCGGCGTGGTAGTTGGTCGGTCCGCCGACCGCCCTCACCACGGGCTGCTTCGCCTCGTCGAGGATCACGCCGACCGTCTCCGAGCTTCCGCCGTCAATACCTATGAAGCGCCGCCCCATCGCCACACCGATCCGCATTTGCTCTCGTACATAAAGTAGTACAGCACCCGCGCCGTGATGTAGACAAGGAGGAAAGCAGACACCACGTCGCCCCCAAAATGCTTGCCTTGTGCCATCCGGGCCAGCCCGATCAACGCCCCCAGCACTCCCGCCAGGGCCATCGCGAGCGCGCGATGTTTCTTGAGCACCATGGCGACGGCGACGAAGTAGAAGCCGAACGAGGCATGGCCGCAGGGCCAGGAACTGTTGGACTCCTTCTGGTCCGAGATGACGAACGCCGGTGTGAACTTCATCGGCCCACCAAACTCCTCGATTTGATATGGGCGCGCCCGGCCCCAATGATCCTTGAAGACCGCGTTGACGAGGAGAATCACACCGACGACGAAAACGAGCAAGAGATAGAGAAAGGCCTTTGGCTCGAAATCGAACGGCCTCTTTTTTGTGAAGGACGTCACGCCGAGCCCGACGAGAAGCAGCACAGGGAGAAAACGGCTCGCCCACGTGACTGCGTGGTACATCAACAGGGCAAGGCGATTCTCCCGAAGAACGAATACGCCCTCCTCCTGGCTGAAGAAGAGCGATGAAACGCCCAAGTCAATCTCGGGGAACGCCACGAAGAGAAACACGCACGCCGCGAACGCTGCAAGAAACGCCTTTGACAGCCCGAACATGAAAGCGACCCCGTCCTGTGTACTGTGCAGCGCACAGATTCCGGCCACGCGTCGTTCCTTGTCAACCCAAACGTGGAAGTTGTCCCGCCCTCTGCTGTCGTGGGATACCGGGTTGTAGCGGTGTGTGTTCGTTTGACCTTCGAAGCTGCGCAGCTCCTTGAGGTTCCGTAGCGCCGGTCAAAACCGCTTGCAATCGCCGCTCGACGTGGTAACGTTTTGTGTCGGCATTGCTGTGGGCCTGGTCGGCTCGCGTCAACGAATCTGATGCCTCCAGCAGGGGGAGCAAAGAATGAAAGCAATTGTCACGTTTCTTGCGCTCGCGCTTTTGGTCGTCGGCCCGTTCGGGTGCGGCAAGAAGGACAAAGACGACGAGGACGAGAAGGGCGCGATCGAGACCACGGTCGAGTACGTCACCGGCCACACGGCGATCAAGGCGAAGTCGAAGGCCCAGCAAACGCTAATCAAGGCCGCGATCACGAACGGCATCTCGATGTTCGAGGTCGAGAACGGGCGCTCCCCGATCTCGCTCGAGGAGCTCGTCGCCGCAGGATACCTCGACAAGACGTACCTCGACGACGAGTACGGCAAGCCGCTCGAGGTCGAGGCGAGGGACGGCAAACTCATCGTGCGCAGCGTCCGCATTGACAAGGAGACGCGCGAGCGCATCGTGAACTGGGAACAGACGTTCTGATGGCCAAGCGCGTGCCCGGCACGGTCTATCTTGTCGGCGCCGGGCCCGGCGATCCCGGGCTGATCACGCTCAAGGGCGCCGAGTGCGTCGGCCGGGCCGATCTCGTCGTTTATGACCGGCTCGTGAACCCCCGCCTGCTCGAGCTTGCCGCGCCGTCCGCGCAGCTTGTCTGCGTCGGCAAGGCCCCCGGAAAGCACACGGTCTCCCAGGACGAGATCAACGAGCTGCTCGTCAAGAAAGCCCGCTCAGGCAAGACAATATGCCGGCTCAAGGGGGGCGATCCGTTCGTCTTCGGACGCGGCGGCGAGGAGGCGCTCCGGCTCGCCGATGAAGGGATCCCGTTCGAGATCGTGCCCGGCGTCACATCCGCCATTGCTGCACCTGCCTACGCGGGCATTCCCGTCACGCACCGCGGCCTCGCCTCGTCGGTTGCGTTCATCACCGGCAGCGAGGACCCGGCCAAAGAATCCTCCGGCATCAACTGGGCCGCCCTGGCGAAGGGGCACGAAACGCTCGTCTTCCTCATGGGTGCGAAGAACCTTGCTAAGATCGCCGACACCCTCGTTCGCAGCGGCCGCGACCCGAACACGCCGGTCGCGATCATCAGTTGGGCCACATACCCGCGTCAGGTCACACTCGAGACGACGCTCAGCGAGGCCGGTAATGCCGCCTTCGCCCAGGGAATCCATCCTCCGGTCGTCGTTGTCGTCGGAGAAGTCGCTGCGCTTCGCAGGAGGTTGCAATGGCTCGAGAAGAAGCCGCTGTTCGGCAAACGGATCGTCGTGACCCGGCCGCGAGTCCAGTCCGCCTCGCTGGCGCGGCGGCTCGAAGAGCTCGGGGCCGAGACGATCGAGTTCCCCACGATCAGCATCAAGCCGCTTGCGGACTCGAAGCGACTCGATGCGGCGATCCGCAGGCTCAGCTCGTACGACTGGGTCATTTTCACGAGCGCCAACGGCGTCACGGCGTGCTTCGAGCGGCTCGCCGCCCTCGGCAGGGACGCGCGCGCCTTCGGCGGCGTCAAGGTCGGCGCCATCGGCGAGGCGACCGCGCGGGCGCTGCAAACCGCAGGCATTATCCCGGACCTGGTCCCCCGCGAGTTCACGTCGAGAGGGATCGCCGAGGCGTTCAAGAGCCGCCGCATCAAGGGCATGCGCTTCCTGCTCCCGCGGGCCGACATCGCACCCGACGAGCTGCCGAAGACGCTGCGCGCCGGCGGCGCGCGTGTCACGTGCGTGGCGGCGTACCGCACCGTCCAGGAAAAGCCCGACCGCGCGATCGCGGAATTGCTTGTTGCCGGCCGGGTGGACATGGTAACCTTTACCAGTTCCTCGACCGTGCGCGCGTTCGTGGAATCGGCGGGTCGAATAGCGAAAGGGCCACCGCCGTCCAACATCATGTACGCGAGCATCGGCCCTGAGACGACGAGGGCCGTCGAGACGCATGGGCTCTCGGTGGCTGTCGAGGCCGAGACGCACACGGTGCCGGGGCTAGTTGGTGCGATCGCCGATTTCTTCGGGCGCACCGAGGAGAGCCGGAGGAGGAAATGAAGAAGTCCGGTATTGTCATTGTGGCGCTCAGCGTGGTTCTGACCATCGTTGCAGTGACCCTGGGCGGACGTTTTCGCCTGCTTATCAACCTACAGCCCTACCTCCTGATCGGCCTCGTCGCCGTGCTCCTTGTCGCCATCCTGAACACCCGGCGTGAGCTTGCGTCATCGTCGGGGCGCGACCGTCTCTGCCTCCGGTTCATCCACTGGCTCGCCTCGTGCGCCGTATGCATCGGACTGCTCGTTACCGTCATCGTTCTCGTTGACACGGTCTGGTGTGCGCGCCACCTGCGCCTCGACCCCGGCAACCTTGTCGTGAGCTTTCTGCCTCTTCTCTACTGCCTGGTGATCGCCGAGGTGCTCTGCCCCGCACTGTCGAACCGTTTCGCCTGCCGCATCGAGCGCGCCGAGCAGGCGGCATCGGACGCCAACTCGAACAGCACCTCCTGAGCCTGATCCTGCGCTTACTGATGGTCATCTACCGATTATCCTGACGGACAGACAACGCGTCACAATCGTTCTGAATCTTCGAAGAGCTGGTCGAGTTCGGCGAGAACTCCATGCGGTAATCATCAGTAGCCCTGTTCTTGTTTTGCACCGTACTTCGTGTTGTAAAATGAGGCCGTTTCAACGGCCTTGTTCTGCTCGCAGGCCAGTCCTTTAGGGCTGGTATACCGGCGGCACACCTCCGCTTGTCGAGCCCGTTTGAACGGGCTTCCACCACCGCCGCGCTTAAGCGCGTTACCTGCATGTGGGAAGCCGCGCCTCCGGCGGGTAAGCACGTTGAAACGCGCTCGGGACGGTGTGAGTGGCGACCGCTCAATCGGCGCTGAAGCACCGGCCTGATAAGGCCGGAAAGCCCGCCGAGGCGGGCTCGCGGATGTCGAGCTTGTGCGCCTGGCGATCGCGGGCAATCACGACGCCTACAAGGAGCTTGTGGCCCGCTGCTAGGGTCACGTGTACGGCCTGGCCTGCTCCAGCAGGAAGGCAAGCGCTTTCCGTGGACGGGCGCCTGCGAGCTTGGCCGGGCGCTCTACCTGATCCGCCACAGCCACCATCACCTCGGCAAGATGCACACCGAGCTCAGGCGCTGCGGCATCAAGCGGCCCGAGTGGCGGTAGAGCCGATGCTGCGTCTAACCGTCGGTGGGTAGTTCGTATGTGGCTGTCTGAGCGCTGGTTATGCCGATCCCTTGCCTGGACGCCCCGAACCTGCCGCATTGCTTTCGGCCCCGGCGTTGGTGAGGATACTTGGGGCAAACCTGGCCGGATCCGGAGCGATTTCCCGGATGAGAAATTTTCTGAAAAAAGCTGTTGACAGGAACTCAAAGAGGCGATAAAGATGTTGGCAGTGTTAGCGAAGGGTACTTGTATCTTTCGTAGGTCGCGTTCTCAGAGCGCGCAAGCCAAACTGACGACGCCTCGTTGATCAAGTGGTTTGCGAATTCCGAGCCTTCGGGGCTCGGGGCGAGCCGGTTTTTCGAGTGGCACGTCAGGTTTTTTGTCTCTGGGCGCGGTCGGGGCTCTTTGACAGGCCAGCAACGTAGTGTGCCACGCTTGAGCGCAACCTTTTGCGCGAAATTCCGAATCCGGGCGTCCGTTCTCGAACGGGCGTTCGCCAGGTATCCCGCCTCATTCGGGGTGGGGTGCTCGGTGTGTTGACTTTTCATCCGTCCCGGGCGCGCCGTCCTTCGGATGGCGGCTCAGGCGGTTGGACAAGTTTAACTTGGAGAGTTTGATCCTGGCTCAGAACGAACGCTGGCGGCGTGGATGAGGCATGCAAGTCGAACGAGGAGTGCGATAATAGCAATATTGCCGCGCTCCGAGTGGCGGAAGGGTGAGTAACACGTGGGTAACCTGCCCTCGAGCTCGGGATAACCCGGGGAAACCTGGGCTAATACCGAATGAAGTCCCGGAAAGTCCGCTTTCCGGGATGAAAGGTGGGGATCTTCGGACCTGCCGCTCGTCGAGGGGCCCGCGGCCTATTAGCTTGATGGTGAGGTAACGGCTCACCATGGCGATGATGGGTAGCCGAGCTGAGAGGCTGACCGGCCACACTGGGACTGAGACACTGCCCAGACTCCTACGGGAGGCTGCAGTCGAGAATCATTGTCAATGGGCGAAAGCCTGAACATGCGACGCCGCGTGGAGGATGACGGCCTTCGGGTTGTAAACTCCTGTCACGAGGGAAGAAATCCGGCAGAGCAAATACCTCTGCCGGTTGACGGTACCTCGAGAGGAAGCCCCGGCTAACTCCGTGCCAGCAGCCGCGGTAATACGGAGGGGGCGAGCGTTGTTCGGATTCATTGGGCGTAAAGGGGGCCTAGGCGGCAAGGCAAGTCGGGTGTGAAATCCCACGGCTTACCCGTGGAACTGCGTCCGAAACTACCTCGCTTGAGTACGGGAGAGGAGAGTGGAATTCTCAGTGTAGCGGTGGAATGCGTAGATATTGAGAAGAACACCAGCGGCGAAGGCGGCTCTCTGGCCCGATACTGACGCTGAAGCCCGAAAGCCAGGGGAGCGAACGGGATTAGATACCCCGGTAGTCCTGGCCCTAAACGATGTGCACTGGGTGTTGGAGGTATCGACCCCTTCAGTGCCGAAGCTAACGCATTAAGTGCACCGCCTGGGGAGTACGGTCGCAAGGCTGAAACTCAAAGGAATTGACGGGGGCCC